>DUQJ01000031.1 GCA_012837865.1 Clostridiales bacterium
CTCCATAATAAAAAATGTTGCCTTTAGTTGGTGTATCCAACGACCCAATAATATTAAGAAGAGTTGTCTTTCCACTTCCCGACTTCCCCATAATACCTACATATTCCCCTTTAGAAATTTCAATCTGCATATCTTTTAGCACTTCTACCTCATATCCATTTTTCTCTTTCGATGTATAGGTTTTTGATAAATGTTTAGTTTGTATTATATGCATCAGATATCCCCTTTCTAATTATTTCTGTATATAAACTATGGATAACAATTTCTGTATAGAGAATTTGACATCCAGTAAAAATAACGTTTAATGATAAATAGACTAAAACTGTTTCTTTAGCTATATATCCTTGAAAACTCGCGTCTAACAAAAATATATACGTTGCATAAAGACTTGCAATTAGCAAAACTGGAAAATATATATTTCTAAGCTCACCTTTGAGCGATAATTTCATGTTTCTTCTCTTCATGCCTAAATACTTAAATAGCGTATATTCTTCCTGAATCCTGAGCTTTTCGGCAAAAAATTTTGTATAAATAATGCTACTACTTTCTAGTACCAATAGAATGCCTACAATTATAAAGACCAAAAGCTCTGTTAACTCCTTCAATTCTCTTTCTTTAACCAGATACTCTTTGTAGTAAAACTCGCCTTCTACCTTCTGATCAAGTTTATTATGCATTTGCTCAGAGAAATCTATAGCATATATATAGGTTGTTTGATATTGCCCCTTAATCTTTTCAAACGTGGCATCATTCATTATAATAATATCAATAAATTCATCATTTAACCGCTCTCCCCATATGACCTTCCAATCCGTTTCGACAATCCTAAACTGCTCATCGCCAAGTAATATAGAACTATCCTCTACTGGCATAAATTCCTCTGGAACCCGCTGCGAATAAAAATTTAGTTCATTATACTTAAGAGCATATTTACCTACAGAGGTAATACTATTATACTCTGATTCTTTGATTGCAAACATATGATGATCTGAATCATCCTGTATTTTAATCGATTCTGTTTTATGATACATCTCAAAATTATCTTGTTCATAAATTTCTTCATCTGATATACAGACTAAATCATATGGGTAAGATTGATCATATCCTTGATTCCGATTTAAAATAACAGTTGTCGCAACTCCACATATAATAAGAATTGCAATTACATTTATGCTATACAATATAAACAGTATCCTTTTATTTTGATTAAAATTACTAAAAAAGCGACTCCATTTAATGATATTTTTATAGTAAATAAAAGGCTGCCTTTCTATCAATTTCTTGCAAATAATACCAATCCCATTAAAAACCAGGTATATTCCTGCTATATTGATAAATAGAGAAATGAACATTCGACCAACCGAATAGTCCTTAATGAAATAAATCGAATATATGATAAATACCAAACCAAAAATAAATCTTATTATCTGGACTATTGTCATTTCTTTCATATCATTAACATATTTTCTACTGCTTATAAACTTTAGATGTCCATATCTTCTCAATTTAATCATGGAAATTCCAAAACTAATGAGTAAAACACCAAAATATATAATAAATAATGCAAGAAATGATTGCACATAAAATAGCTCCCATTTAATATCAAAAAAATTAGTCAGACAAGTTATCAGTATAGCTGAGGCTATAAGACCACAAACAATTGAAGTTACCAATAAAAATGCTGATATGATCATAACTTCAAAACCAATGAATAAAAACAAGTGATAACGACTAATTCCTAATACTAAATATATAGAATAATCTGAAATACGCAACCTCACAAAACTATTAATAGCATAAATAACAAACGTTAACGTAACAACAGAAAGAAGTCCGCTAACTCCAAACATGAATGATATCATATTGTCACCAAGATATCCCGATTCATTTATTTTCTTAGTACACATATAGATACTATTTATTACAAAAAGAGTACTTAAGCTGAGTATACTACTATAAAATATTCCAGTATACGATTTGGCATTTAATTTGAACCCATTCAACACAATCTTAAATAATCGATTCATCCTATCCTTTTTCCTTTCATTAAGCATAAATTAAAGGAGGCTATTA
>DUQJ01000032.1 GCA_012837865.1 Clostridiales bacterium
AAAAAGAAATATGATAATGTTGTTAAATGCTTGTTTAATAACATTATCAATTGTTTATGTATTACTTTGCCTTACGCTTAAAACAGAGCCCTTTAATTTCAAATCACAAGATACAGGGGATTATATTATAAATTCTGCAGTCATATTTATATTTTCGCCTTTTTTATGGATAGTTTTATTTTACTACAGCAATCACTTTTTTAAAAACATAAGGGTGCGAAAAAATGCAAAACTTAAATCATATAAAGGGTATACATACTATCGTGATGACTTAAATAAAATATCACCAAGCATTATTATGTACCTTTCAAAGATGAGTATTGAAACCAGAACAATAATTTCTGCTACTATTTTAAAGTTAAAATTAATGGGATATATAAAAGAAAATATTAATACTCTTTATGTGACTGAAAAGGAAACAGATGATTTGCCAGAATCTGATAAATTAGTTTTAAGTTCACTATCTAATGGGGTTTTTCATCAAAGAGAATATAAAAAATTGGTTAAAAAAGAAGCCTTAGATAGCAAGTATATAAAACCAAATAAGCATGGTAAGTTTATAAAAATCATTAAAATGTTAATTATTATTACACTTCCAATAATCTTTATGGGCATTTCTTATAAGTTAGATAATTATGCTTTTAATAACTATCGTTTCTATGAAAAAGATAATGGAATTAATTATCTTAAGTTGACAAACAGAAAACACATTGAAAAATTATATTATAATAATGATATTGATATTAATGACTACTACTATACAACTATAGAAATTGATGGGGAAGAAGAGATTTCGTATAATTACGCTTATATAAGAGCGGATAGACTCAAATACCCCGTTGTAATGTTTTCTAGGTTTCTATATCTTTTAGCACCTATATCTATATTGGTATTTATACTCTTATGTTTTATATCTGCATTTAAGTTGACCGAACAAATAATATATTTTAACAAAGAATATTACAGAACGGTAGAAGGAAAGAAATTACTGAACAAGGCTTATGCCTTAAAGAATTATTTAAAAGATTATTCAATAATGAAGTACAGATCTGAAGATGAATTGATATTATGGGAATATTATATGGTATATGCAGTTGTATTAGATGTCAATACCAAAATAAAAAATGAAGTAGTAGAGAAATATTTACAATATATTAGTGTATATTAAATATATGAAAAAACAAATCAAAATAATAATAAGTATATTGTTTGCAATAGTCATTTTAATTGGCTCAACCGTATTTATTAAAAAGATAGTACTTTCTCCAGTCCCTGATAAAATGGAAGTTAATGCCCTCGACACTAATACATCAAGTGACGATAGCGAGGCTCAATCCAATGATAAAGATAGTGTTTCTCCAGATACTACAAGCATTGATGCTAGTGTTAGTCTACAAGAAACAAATAGCTGGCAAAGTGGTGAAAGTACATATATTATACAAATTGATGGAACAATCACAAATAATAGTAAAACTGTAATTAATGATTGGAAAGTAACAGTTCCTATGGCTAGTCAAGCATCTATTAATGACAGCTGGAATATGAATTATGATTTAAA
>DUQJ01000033.1 GCA_012837865.1 Clostridiales bacterium
GATGTAATTAAAAGCCCTATAGGAACAGGCAGTGGCTTATCATTAAAGAATACAGTTGCCGCAGGGAAAACGGGCACAACATCCAATAAGAAGGATGGTTGGTTTGTTGGATACACACCATATTACACTACAAGTGTATGGGTAGGCTATGATATTCCAAAGACATTAGATAATTTAAGGGGAGCTTCATATCCAGCTTATATTTGGAAGGAATTTATGGACCAAATCCATGATGAAAGTATGAGTCAGAAATTTAGAGTTTTTGATTGGATTAAAGAAAAGAAGGAAAATGAAGAAGTTGAAGATGAGTATTTAGATATCGATGATATAGATGATGAAAATATAGATGAAAATAATGGCGAAGATGAATTAGACGAAATAATAAATGACATAGTTGATGAAATTCCAGAAGACGGAGAAATAGAGATTGATGATGAACTCTGGGAGGACGAAGATGAGCTCGATGAAGACTTGTGGGACGAAGATGATGATTGGTCTAATTGGGATGAAGAATACGAAGTCATAGATGAAGAAAATCCTTAAAAAATAAAAGCTGTAACAAAAGAAATTTAAATTGTTACAGCTTTTATATTATATTAAATTATTGTTTATATGAATCAACTATATTATGAATTCTTTCAGCTGGATTTAATAAACCACTAATGCTATTGTCGTGATTTAAGGTGTCGATAATTAAAGCTATATACTTACTCATATCTACACTGATATAATAAGGCTTAGATAATAACTCTGGTGTTTGATAGATTAAATTAGTAGTTAACACCTTATCAATAAGACCGGTTTCATACGCATCATCAAATTTTTTCAATCCATTTGTAAATAAACCAAATGTACAAGCCACAAAGATACGTCCTGCATTACGCTTTTTAAGTTCAGTAGCTACTTCAATAACACTCTCACCAGAGGATATCATATCATCAATAATTAAAACATCTTTACCTTCTAAATCGGAACCAAGGAACTCGTGCGCAATTATAGGGTTACGTCCGCTAACAATTTTAGTATAATCTCGTCTTTTATAGAACATACCCATTTCTAGTCCTAAGACATTAGCAAAGTATACTGCTCTTGACATCCCACCTTCATCAGGGCTTATAACCATCATATGATTAGGATCAAGTTTAAGATCTTTAATATTTTTAAGTAGAGCCTTAATAAATTGATAGGCAGGTTGTACAGTTTCAAAAGATTTAAGTGGTATAGAATTTTGTACTCTTGGATCATGTGCATCAAATGTTACTATGCTTTCAACACCCATGTTTACCAACTCATTTAAAGCAATAGCACAGTCTAAGGATTCTCGTGACCCTCTCTTATGTTGCCTACTTTCATATAAGAACGGCATAATTACTGTAATTCTACGGCCTTTACCACCAACAGCCGCAATAATCCTCTTCAAATCTTGGTAATGATCATCAGGTGACATGTGGTTTTTGTTTCCACAAACAGTATAAGTCAAACTATAATTACATACATCTACAAGTAAATATAAATCCATACCCCTTACAGTTTCTTTAATAAGGCCTTTTGACTCGCCTGAACCGAATCTCGGACAACAAGCTTTAATTAGATAATCATCTCTTTGATATCCAGCAAAAGCGATATTACCTTTATGTTCGCTTTCTCTCTCCTCGCGCCATTTGATAATGTAATCATTTACCCTTTGACCAAGATCGTGGCTACTTTCTAATGCAATTATACCAAGCTTCCCAACAGGAATACTCTCGATGTTCTTTTCATACAGCGGCATTAATGTTCCCTCCATAATAAAATATTGAATAACCTAAAATCTCAAAACAATCACATATATAATAGTACGAACTGTTAGAGAGTTCAAGTGGTTAATGTATATTGTTTATAAACTGTGAACTATATACTATTTTCGTTAAAAAGTATCAATATCATTGAGCACTTTATATAGTCTTATATCTTCTCCAACGATTCTTCTAACAGAATAATTACTACTTATTCTGGAATAGATACGTTCGCTATAATTTTGAATTAATAATTCTAAGGATAGATTAGTTGAAATCACAGTTGATTTTTGTCTTAATAATCGCTCATTAATGATAAGATATAATTGAGATGTTATAAAGGAGTTGTTTAATTCAGTTCCTAAGTCATCAATTATGAGTAAATCGCAATCTAGAATATATTTAAATTGATTATGTATATTATATTGAGCAGCTTGATCTTTGTTGAATTTATATCTCTCCAAGATATCAAACAATCTAAAGGCGGTAAGATAGACTACTATAAACCCTTTATCAAGCAATTCCTTAGCTATGCAATTGGCTAGGAACGTTTTTCCTACTCCCGTATTACCCATAAGTAAGAGGTTGTCCTTTTTGTGTTCAAAATCATTTATAAAACCTTTTACATATGAGACGATTTTTTGCATATTATTTCTTGGGGTTTCTTTTATTATTTCATCTATAATATCATTAGAATAGAAATCAAATCTAAAATTATCAAAGTTCTCTTTGTTAAGTATTTGCTTTAGATTAGAACCTGTATATACTAAATCAGCGACTGCTTGCCTAAAGCAATTACATTTGGAGTTGTTAACATAACCAGTATCCTTACAGATGTTGCATTTGTGCCGAAGTGTCAAATAATCTTTAGGATATCCATTTAAAGTTAAAAGTTCCTCTTGTTGTTTTAATATATTATTTGTATTAGTTTTTAAGTTTTCTAATGCAGTTTGATTACCCATTAAAGCAAGGCGGCCACTCTCAATTGCTATTGAGACAATCTCATCATTTAAAACCTTTATCTTAGGTATAGCGGCATAAATCTCCTTGCGGCGCATTTCTAGAGCATGTTTGTTTTGTAATTGTGTATTGTCATATTCGCGCAATATTTTATTGTGATATTCGTTATAGGACGCCATTTAGATTCTCCTTTAAAATGAAAGTTACATTCCCTTATTAAGGAGTTTTTGCTCCATAGTTGCATAGTCTTTTTCTGAGTAATTACGTTGGGGGAATTGGTTGAACTTGTTATATGTAATATTTTTATTTGTTTGGTTTTTATTTAAAGGTACTTTGTTAAGTTTGTCTTTTTTAAAATCATTATCAAGTGCTTTGACATCCTGTAATGTAGTAGCCCCCTTTTTATGCCAGATCTCAAGAATTCTATTAGCGTAATTAAAATCAGGCTTAGAAGTTCTTATAAGAGAACGATTGCATGCTTCTGTTACAAGTTCATCAGAAAATTTATATACACTAAACCATTTTATAATAAAGTTTTGCTCTAATTGCCCTGGAGTTCTATTTAGGCCAAAGGCTTTACTTACAATATTAAACTGTTCATTATAAATATTATTAAGTGCTTGAGCCTTTTCTTCGGTATCTATACCAGCTTTTGACCAGTTTAAAGCTACTGCTTCAATGTATGAAATGGATTTTTTATTTTTAGATATACAATATTCATATAAATACATTATCAACTCGGAAGAGAAATTCAATTCATCATATAAGTAGTATACTAATTGTATGTCCACTTGTTTTAAAGGACGGTTCAAATATACTTCTATAATCGTTAAGGTATATTTAAGGTTTTCATCATTAGATATTTCAAGTATTTTATCTTTTGAAAGGGCTTGCTTTTTCTTTGGCATAGTAGCTTTTGGAAGAGTAGCAATAGGTTCTGAAGATTCATCTATTATTGAAAAACTAATTGATGATATTTTATCAAAATCATCTCTTGTTATAGTTAATAAATTAAATTTTTCCCAATAAAATAAAGCCCTTAGTACATCGTTCTCAGTATTATCAAGATGATCAGCTATACTGTTTACAGTAACCTCAGTCTTATTGCATTGATAACATCTTAATAGATAGAGATATACTTTTATGTATTCGCCATTAGCTGTTATCATATATTTATCAATAAATATATTTGGTATAATAGTAATATCTAAATTACTATCTACATTTAATGAAATATTATTCATTTAAAGCTCATCTCCCTTTTTGCTTATTTCAATGTATATATGATTATAGCACACTTTTATTAAACATAGAATAGCTTAATTGAAGTGGTTTAAAGGCGTTTTCAGAATGTGGATAATGTGGATAATGTGGATAAAAATCAAGTCGAATAATGACGGCTTATGTAAAAATGCACAAAGGTATAGGTGGAATCTATGTTTTTTTCATTATGATTCTATAGATGTAGAACAAAAATTAAGGATAAAAATATCCACAATGTTTTTTCAACAAATCGTTGATAACACTGTGGATACTGTGGATAACTAAAGGCCTAACAGACCTTCACCAACTTTTACAATATCTCCGGCTCCCATAGTTATCAACAAGTCACCGTTAATACAATGTTGTAAAAGAAATATTTCGATTTCGTCAAATGACGATAAATAGTACACTTCTTTATCTAAAAGTTCTAATTCTCGTGCTAAATCCTTAGATGAGATGTCACCGGGATCTTTTTCACGAGCAGGAAAAATGTCTGCCAGTATGATTTTGTCAGCTAATGAAAGTGATTTAGCAAATTCTTTTAGATGTTGTTTAGTTCTTGAAAAAGTGTGGGGCTGGAATACACACCAAATATCATTTTTATGTTCATATAGTTTTGCAGCTGATAAAGTTGCTTTTATTTCTACAGGATGATGAGCGTAATCATCAATAATTGTGATTCCGTTAATCATACCTTTTTTTTCAAAGCGTCTTTTTGTTCCATTATAAGCTAACATAGCATTTTTAATTATCTCGACTTCAATTCCCATTTGTAATGCCATTGCAATTGCTGGCAATGCATTTTCTATATTATGAAGACCAATTATATTTAGTTTTATATTATCAATAAATGTGTTTTTATAATATAAGTCAAAGCATCCATTATCAAGACTGTCAAACACAATGTTTCTTGCAGAATAATCAAATGAGTTTTGATTTTCATCATCATGGATTCCAAAAGTGAAAACTTCACATACTGCACCATTTAATATTTCTTCATAATTATCAATTTTACCATTAATAAACAGTTGACCATCTTGAGGTATTTTTTTAACAAATAAATTAAATGAGTTTCTAATATCATTTAAATCTTTAAAGAAATCTAAATGATCCTCACCTATATTTAAAATGACAGCTCTATTTGGATTAAAGTGTAAGAAACTATTAGTATATTCACAAGCTTCTGTAACAAAATGTTTGGAATTACCAATTCTAAGGTTTCCATTTATTGCATCTAGAATTCCTCCAACCGATATAGTTGGATCAAGTTTGGCTTCAAGCAAAATCATAGAAATCATTGAAGTGGAGGTGGTTTTCCCATGTGTGCCTGATATTGCAATAGCATTATCAAACCTTAGCATAATTTGCCCTATTAACTCTGCACGATTTAGCATTGGTATAGATCGGCGCTTAGCTTCAATAAATTCTTCGTTATCTTCTTTTATGGCAGCAGTATATACGATTAAATCTATATCATTAGATATATTAGATGCCCTTTGCCCAAGATGGACTTTAATATCAATCCTATTTAAATGTTCAGTAATATAATTTTTACTATTATCTGATCCCGAAACCTGGAATCCGTTGATATGTAAATATTCTGCAAAACCACTCATGCTTATTCCACCAATGCCAATAAAAAACACGCGACAAGGTTTATTGAAATCAATTTTGTACATATTGCACATCCTATTCTTATTTGTTATTAAACATATAAATTCTATATTATAAATTTTTGTATTA
>DUQJ01000034.1 GCA_012837865.1 Clostridiales bacterium
TACTTCTCCTATTGGATCTGGCAAAGCAATTAATTCTATTAATCCATCTGCCATAGCTTTAATTCTATCTTTAGATAACATCAATCTATCAATTAAAGACTCTTTCATTCCATTCTTCTTAGCATAATCAATATCTATTCGATTTGCTTCAAGTATATCATTTGATGATTCAATTAAAGCTTTGGCACAAGCTTCAATTATATTGTTTTTTCTTTCTTGATCCAGTACATTTAATAGTGTAGATGCCTTTTTTGCACGAATACCTAACCCAGTTAAATAGTCCATCTAACTCCTCCTTATAAATAATTTATCAATTACATTTCAATAAACCTTTATTGGTTAAAATATAATCCACTTTTATATCATGACCCTCATTATTTATATGATTAACCAATTGAATATCATAAGCAATAGCAACCTTTATGAAAGAGTCATTATATTTATTTAAAAATTTATCATAATAGCCTCCACCATATCCAATTCTATTTCCATTTAAATCAAAAGCAATACCTGGTATTATCATAAGTTTTTTGTCTTTTTTAGAATATATATATTTATCAATATTATTATCATCATCGTCTGGCTCTAATAGTCCAAATTTACTTTTAACTAATGATGATAAGTCATTTACTTTATAAAAGTCCATATCTTTACCATTAATTCTAGGTAAATATAATTCTTTATTATTATTTAAAATATGTTCTGATAATTTTACTGTGTCAACTTCACTATCAAATGACATATAAGCATATATAGCTTTACTGTTTTTATATAATTCATTAGAAATTAAAGTTTTATATATTCTTTCATTGAATATGTTTCTATTTTCATCTTCAATATTATCTCTTAATTTCCTTATATATGTTCTTAAAAAGTTTTTATGCATTATTATCTCCACAACTATTTTTTATTATCTGATGCCTTTGTAATAGAACCATCTGGATTTACAAAAGAAACCTTGTCTAATGTACCTTTAAAATTATTTCTTATTGCCTCAATATATTCTTTTCTAAGTGTTTTCTGTTCTAATTTTTCTACTTCAGACAAACCTTCTTTTTGAGATTTATGATATAATTCATTAATTCTATTTATTGTTTTTTCATTCATATTGATTTCCTTTTCTAATTATGATATTGAACTGTTGTAATATAATCCATCATATTGAAATTCTTTACCCTATGATTCAAAAACAAAGTACCCACTTGTTCACCAGATAATATTTCACTAATGATATTTACATCTGCACCATTAGCTACCACCATATCAGCTCCTGAATCATTTGCAATTTTTGCTGCTGAAATTTTTGTTGCCATACCACCAGTTCCAAGATCACCATTTGTTGCTTTTGCCATTGAATATATTGATTCATCTATCTCATCTACATAATCAATAAATTTAGCATTTGAACATGTATTAGGATCATCAGTGTATAAACCATCTATATCAGATAGGAGAATCAACATATCAGCCGAAACCAACGCCGTTACAATAGCTGACAATGTGTCATTATCACCAAAATCTAATTCATCCGTTGAAACGGTATCATTTTCATTTACAATCGGTATAACACCCATTGCAAATAATTTATCAAATGTATTTAAAGCATTCTTTCTGCTTAGATCATCTACCATAGTATATTTGGTCATAAGAATTTGGGCCGTAATTTGATTGTATTCTGCAAACAACTTTTGATATACCATCATTAATCTTGCTTGCCCTACAGCAGCACATGCTTGTTTTAAGCTTCTATCTGTAGGCTTCTCAACTAATCCCAGAGCTTTCCTCCCTACAGCAATGGCCCCCGATGTCACAAGTACTACATCCTTGCCTTGATTTCTCAAATCTGTTAATCCTCTTATTAATTTCTCTAATTTAATAAAGTCTAAGTTTCCAGTACCTGGATGTGTTAAAGATGACGAACCTATTTTAATTATTATTCTTTTTTTGTCTTTTAGACTTTTTCTTTTATCCATAAATACTTCCCTTCATCATTGTAGCGATTATCTTTTGTATTTTTATTTATTTTATTCTAACATCATATTTTTGTATATACAAGAAGATTTTATCAAGTATAAATTAAAACTAGTATTATATTGCAGCATTGAATCCTGCTATATATCCCGAACTCCAAGCCCATTGAAGATTATAGCCACCACAAGTTCCATCCACATCAACTATCTCACCCGCAAAATATAATCCTTTTACTTTAAGAGATTCCATTGTTTTGTTACTGATTTCTCTTGTGTCTACTCCACCTGCTGTAACTTGAGAGTTTTCAAATGAATTATGATCTATTATGTTCATTTGAAAGTTCTGAATCTCCCTTGCAAGATTTTCAATGTCTAATATATTAAATTCACTAGTTGATTTTTCTTTAGAAATCTTACTTTTATTTAATAAAATTGGAATTAATTTGTCATTAAATAATCCAATAAGCATTTCTTCTATATTTTTATTCCTAGAATTTATAATTCTTTTTTTTAACATTTCAATCAAATCATCTTTAGACATATTGTTCATTAAATTAATTTTAATATAAATATCTTTATTTTCATCCAATGCTTTTGTAGCATATCTGCTTACTTGTAATATGGGTATTCCAGATATACCATAGTTGGTAAATAATATTTCTCCTTCTTCAAGGATAATAAATTCATTATTTATATAAACTTTTATTTCAGCATTTAATCTTATACCTGCTAATGCTTTACAATAATTATCCGAAGAAACAAGTTGAACTAGAGCTGGTAATGGTTTTATAATATTATGTCCTAAATTTTTAGCTAGCAAATAGCCACTTCCATCAGAGCCAAGCTTTGGACTTGAACAACCACCTGTAGCTAGTATAGTTTTTTTTGCATAGTATGTTTCTTCATTTGTTTTAATTGTAAAATAAGGTGAAATAATTTTATTAATATGTATTCCATATTTTATCATTATATTAAGCCTATGGCATTCCATAACTAATACATTAACAACAGATGATGCTTGTTCAGAATAAGGATATAAATAACCATTTTTATTTTTATGATAAACTCCTAGTTCTTCAAAGAATTCTATTGTTTTTGATACATTAAATTTTTCAATTATTGAATTGGGAAAATCAATATTATCAGAACGAAAAGTTTCCGGCCCTTGATATAAATTAGTAAAATTACATTTACCATTACCAGTTGCAAGTATCTTCCTACCAGGTTTTTCATTATGTTCTAATATTAATACTTTTAAACCTTGCCTTGCTGCACTTATTGCCGCAATTAGGCCTGATGCCCCACCACCTATAACAAGTAAGTCATAAGTCATATGTTTATGCCTCCTATCTAAGCCTATAAGTGCTATTATATTGAATTTCAATATCTATTACAAGTATAAAAAAATATGTCCTAAATTATATTAGGACATATTTATATATTTTTATTTTGTTTTAACTAGAATAGCTTTCTAATAAACTATATAGTTCCGACTCTGATTTCAAATATATTCCTTCTATTAAAGCTATCCTATCTGCTTCTGGCAGGTCTTCCGCCATAATAGGAGTAAAGTCATAAATACTTTGAAGATCACTATTATAAACAATTACTCTTCCATCCCTTATAGCAACATAAAACATAAATGTTGGTTTATCAATATCATATGTTTTTCTTATAACAATCTCATTATCAGAAAATGATAGTAGCTCACAAGAGTATAAACCTTTATTATATTCAGATAAGGGCATATCATAAATATATTCTGATAATTTCTCCATTAATTTGTTTCTAGTTATCCCAACATAATCTGCAGGAATATTCAGTGTTTTTTCATCAACAATATTATTCTTAACATCATAATGTTGCAAAACATATTTTGTCTTTGGTGTTGTAATATTTAAATTATGATAGTCAACAGGTAAAGTTTCTTCTAAATCATTTATCTCACTTGAAATTAGACGTTCATTTATTTCATATGATTTTTTGTTGAATTGATGTAATGCATGCTTATAACTAAAATAATAACAAAATGTAAAAAATACTGAAAGCACGCAAAAACTTAATATAAATATATATGCCTTTTTTATTTTCATAAAAACACTCCTTTGGCATATATTATTATCATTATTTATCCATTTTATACAATTAAATCAATCTTATTTTTCTTAATATCTTTATAATTACATTTCCTTTAGGAACAGCCATGATTTCTTCTTCTGTTAATCCTTTAAAAACTACTAGAGTTATAAAATAGACCATAACAGCAACAACCAATGCTGTTAATGTAGAAATAGAGTTTATGTTGGTTAGTATATGTATAACTTTATATGTTAAATAAGTTATAATTCCCATAAAAACAGATGATACTGTAGGTAAAATAAATGTTTTATGTATCTCTTGTGTGTAGTTTAAATGACTTGCTAAAGAAATCCAATTTAATATACTAACTAATAAGGCGAAAAGCACATTACAAATAACTAATGCAAAGGTACTTAAATTAGTAAACTTCAATAATATAAATAGTAATATTATATGTACCACTAGAGAAATTATAGAATGTATAACTGGAATATGTAGTTTATTAATACCTTGTAGAATTGCGTTAGTTACTGTAGAAAAGGCGAAAAATATAATAGCTGCTGCACCTACTCTAAGCAAGTTAGCTGATAGCTTATAATTATCTTTAAAAATTAATTGTAAAATAGGTGATGCTAATACACCCATACCAACAGCTGATGGTATAGCAATAATCATATTGAATTTTATAGCTGCATGAACTTTCTCTTTTATTTGTTTATAATTTTCCTGCATTAATGATGCTGCTATACTTGGTACAATAGCTGCGCCTATAGCAGAAGCTATTGCAACTGGAATATTAGTTAACACCCTATATTTGCTTCCGTAAATACCCATTAAGCTACTCCTAATATCCTCTGTATATAGCTGGTTTGGTATTATGTTTTTAATTATTTCTAATTCAAATCCAGATACTTTTTTACCGTCCATAATATGTCCAAACATCGTATGATCTATTATTCCACTTATTTGATATACTGTTTGGCTCAAAATAATTGGTAATATCGTGATTATAAGTATTTTAAATATGTTTTGATATGATTCATGATGTGGTGTTTTATCTCTTCTTAACTGTTTTTTTAATATTGGTTTGTAAAGCATATATACTACTAATAAAAACAACAAGCTGGATAATGCCCCCAAGAATGTACCAAGTGTTCCACCCGCCGCACCGTAACTAGCAACTTTTTCAGAAGCACTATAATTAATAACTAATAAATATGATGCAATAATACTAACTGCAGCATTAACAATTTGTTCTATTACCTGAGAAATAGAAGTTGGAATCATAGTGTTCTTTCCTTGATAAAAACCCCTTAAAACTCCCATAATTGAAAATATAAATATCGTTGGAGCCAGTACTTTTAATGGCAATGCTGAATTAGGACTATTAGATATAGTTGTAGCAAACCAATCTGCACCAAAAAACAATATTAGAGAAGCTGACAAACCAACAACTATAGCCAAGCACATCCCCGATAAAAAAACTCTGTATGAATTTTTATACTCTTTATTAATAGATCTAGCAGATACTAATTTGGATACTGCAAGCGGAAGACTATAGGAGGATAAGATTAATGCAATATTATAGACTTCAAAAGCATATCCATAATACCCCATCCCTTCATCACCAATAATTCTTTGCATTGGTATCCTATATAACAATCCAATTAACCGAACAATGATTGAAGCAACTGCAAGAATGCTTCCCTGCACTAAGAAATCGTTGTTATTATTCTTTGTTTGCATGATCTTCTCCTTAAATTTATCACTTGTAATATATAATGCTACTCTATTATAACATCACTTATTTTATTATCAGGATGTATAACAATAAATGTTTTTCCTGGGTTCAAATTAAGCACTTCACCTTTATCATTATAATAACATATAAACTTATTATTTTCATTCATTTCCCAAGTAATATTAACTAGCTGACCATTAGTAATGTAATAGCCCGCACCTTTAGCAGATTCTATATCCATGGTTTGGTAACCATTTTTATCTATATTCCACTCTTTAACAAACTGTACTATTATATTCTTAAATTTTAGTTGTTCATTAGTATTGGAGTCTTTATGTGGTTCACCAAATTGAAATCTATAAAACATCCTATCTTCACTCTTATATTCAAAATTTGGTTTATTATAATTAAAATGTTTTAAAGTAATTTTATTAACTGCTTGTACACCTTTTATATCTGTGTCATTATTATAAAAAAGATATTGTCCTTTATAATCTTCTGCTAATTCTTTATTAAAACCTTTTTTCTTAATACCCTCTTCTATTTTAGATATACTTGTAAATGCATTATGTGGTGCTTTTAAATCACTAACTCTATAAAAAACAGTATCGCCAATGCCAGTTGTTCCATCAATGTTATTTATCCCCAATTCACTGATCTTTTTAGTAGCATATTTAGTTTTACCATAATGTATATAAATAGCATCGTATAAATTAATAAAGCTTACATAATAATGTCTTGCACTTCTTACAGAACCAATTCTATCTGCTTGAAAATTTTGGCCAATTCCAACAATTCTAGTTATTCCACCTTCTACTAAGGCTTCATATAAAATATCTGCTTCACTTATTCCCCATTGATTTCTTACTGTTTTATAATTGCTAAATTGAATAGCATATGGTCTATTATATGCTTTTTCAATCGCTAGCCACTCACCAGTTAAAAAACTTCTTATTTCTCCATCATGATTTTCAATTTCTTCAATTGGAGTAGGTGAAGGTGTTGGGGTTTCAGTAATTATTAGTTTGTCCTCTTTTTCTATTGTTTTATCTTCATTAATTCTTTTTTTACATCCTATAAATATAAATGTAATCAGAAATATTATCATTATCGTTTTTAACTTACGCATAAAGTTTACCTTCTATCTTACAATTTTTAGTTTCTTTAATACTTTTTCTTGATGTCTTTCCATGATTTTAGAGCTTTTTTTATCTATATGATCATAGCCAAACAAATGAAACATACTATGGGCAACTAAAAATGCTAATTCTCTTTCCACACTATGTCCATATTCCTTGGATTGCTCATATACTTTATCATTTGAAATAACAATATCACCTAATATTAAGTTGCCTGTCTCTGGATTGAAACAATCTAATTGTTCTTCTTCAATGTTTGACAAATCTCCTACCATGATAAACTCTATCATTGGAAAAGAAAGAACATCAGTCGCTTTATCTAATCCCCTATATTCTTTATTAATTATTTGAATTTCATCGTTAGAAGTTAATATTACATTAATTTCAGTTTGATATTCACAATTAACAAATTCCAAAGACATATTTATTACATCTTTAATTAATTTCTCATAGTCAAATTCATATTTTGTATCAGATTCATTTGTAATTATAATTGACAACTCGGTCCCTCTTCCCTTTTTAATGTAATTATTCAGATGTATTTATCTCTGGTTCTTCCACTTCATATTCAAATGCTTCTACTTCTTTGTATCTCCATGATGGTTCATCTAAAACAAGTTCACCTTTTGCAATATAACAGTTGTTCTCCAAAACAATTCTTATATTATTCTCTATAATAACTATTTTCTCTTCCTTTAATTTATTTACATATCTTTGAAAGTTACTATTTAATAATTTAATTGCTTCTTCTTTAGTATAGCTATTTTCAACTTCAGTATATTCATTAATTATTATTTGATTTATTGTAAATGGAAGATAAAAACTTTCAGTAATATGTATTTTTTTTTCGTTTATAATTATATCATATTTATCATATTTATTTCTAGGATTATATAAATTTATCGAAAAATTGAATACATTGATATTATATCTTTTTTTTGTTTTATTAGTATAATTTTTATTAATATGTTTGATTTTAATTTTATCATTATATAAAACATTTGTTTTAATTCTAATTTCAGCGTCAGCAATCACTGGCTTCAACCTAATAATCTCTTCAAAATCACTCATTATATTAACTATACCTGATACTAATATATCTCCTTTTTTTATAATATCACCTTTGTGAACTAAAGGGGTCCCTGCTTTGGTTATAATCCCTAAGATTTCACCATCTTTTTCCGCTACTATATGGCTTGGTTCAATGTTCTTTTTAGCTATAGAAGGCATATTTGTTTCATTTATTTTAATAACAAGTCTTGTTCCTCTAATCTCAGCACTAACCCAGCCTATATCATTATATGTATTTCTAATACTTCTTTCAATCTCTTGTGCATTAATATTCTTCTTTTTAACACCAGTTCTTATTTCATTATCGTTAAGGTATTTAATTATTATATCAGATGTATATTTATATCCACCCGATATATTAATATCCCATATATATAGTGATAGGATATATATTAAGCTTAATGATAAAACAAGTCCAATAAAAAAACCTTTCTTTTTTTTATTAGCATCTAAATGAAAGGGTAAACCGTATTTTTTAATTATAACAGGTTTAGTTCCTGATTTTTTAACTATTGGTTTTATTTTTCTAAAATCTTTAATACTACAGAAAAACTCATATTCATCTGCATTATCTATATTCTTATGTGATATATTCCAAAAAAAGATTCCACGCTTTTTACAAAGATTAAAGAATCTTTCTGGTGAATTGTTTTTTACTCGTAGGAGTAAATACCCCTTTGCCCATGTTAATAATTTAATTAACATTATTACCTCCAATAATAATTTATTAATAAATCTATTAGCTTTAACTTGTATAATTTATATTTTGAATAAAACCTGTAATATATATTTCTTCATCATTAAAATATACTATTTTAAGTCTTTTACCATGGATATGTATTTTAAAGTATTTGCTTTGTATTTTAATAAGTACTTGATTGTATTCAATAATTCCTTTATAGTTCTCTATACATATTTCATTTCGACCTACAGAGTAGATAATGGGCGCTCCTGCTATAATATTAGATGGAATATTGATTTTATTTGATAAAGTTTCAAGATATTGGCTTTTATCCTTATCTTTATTCTTTATATGTTTATCAAATTCTTTATATAAAGTTTTATTAACGTTGCTTTTATATTTATTATGGGTTGATTTCAACTTCTTTGCCATAAGATTCCCCTTATTTATATGTATATATAATATAAATATATGTTTTTTAAAGTTTAATATACTTATATTGTTGCAATAAAAAACTTCCAATGTATTTCATTGGAAGTTCTTTTATAAAATATTAAAATTTTCGTTTTCTTGCCGCTTCAGACTTTTTCTTGCGTCTTACGCTTGGCTTTTCATAATGCTCCCTCTTACGGATTTCTTGTTGAATACCAGCTTTTGCACAGTTTCTTTTAAATCTGCGTAGAGCACTGTCTAATGATTCATTTTCTTTTACTATAACATTTGACATAGTCTCACACCTAACCTCCCTCCAGTTGTGTATTGTGCCTAAACAACTGTTTGGGTATTTTGTATAGCACTAGATATATTATAGCATAATTTTCAAATTCGTCAATAGTTATTATTTAATCTGTTGTTCCAATATAATTGGGACGTTTACTAACAATTCTTTAATCCCTTTTGGATTCTTTCCGCCTGCTTGAGCCATATTAGGTCTTCCTCCACCACCGCCACCAACAAATGATGCAAGTGCTTTAATAAGATTACCTGCATGGGCGCCTTGCTTCATAGCTTCATCAGTAACCATAGACACAATACTAACCTTGTTATTACCAAATGAAGATACTAAAACAATAACTCCTTCTCCAAATTTATCTTTAATCTGATCACCTAAATTACGTAAATCATTCATCTCCATCTCAGGAATTTCAGCAGCCAACAAACTAATTTCTTTTATTTTAACAGTTGAATTTAACAAATCCCCTAAAGAATCTTTAGCAAGTTTATTTTTTAATTTTTGATTTTCATTATTTAATGATTTAATCTCATCAATATAACCTTCAATTCTAGATACTAATTGAGCTGGTTCAGATTTAGCTGCTTTAGCTGCATGATTAAGTTCATTTTCTATTGTTTTATAGTACTTTATAACATTATTTCCTGTTAGTGCTTCTATTCTACGAACTCCAGCTGCAATTCCGCTTTCTGATATTATCTTAAATACCATTATCTTACCAATACTATCTACATGAGTACCACCACATAATTCTTTGCTATAGTCTCCCATGGTTACGACCCTAACATCATTGTCATATTTCTCACCGAATAATGCCATAGCACCTGATTTCTTAGCCTCTTCTACATTCATTACATCAGTAACTACTGGATAATCTTCTTGTATTTCCTTATTAATAAGTTTTTCTACCTCTTCAATTTCTGCCAAAGTTAATGCTTCAAAATGAGTAAAGTCAAATCTTAATTTATCTTCTGAAACTAATGAGCCAGCCTGTTCAACATGATTACCTAGAACAACTTTTAAGGCCTTATGAAGTAAGTGAGTTGCACTATGGTTTTTGGCAATATTATTACGTTTTTGATTATTCACTTCTAATTTAACCCTATCTTTTAGTTTGAAAATACCCTGAACTACAGTACCTAAATGACCGATTTTTCCACCTTGAAGTTTAATAGTATCATCAACTCTAAATATAGAATTTCCTATTTTAATTAATCCTTCATCAGCAATCTGTCCACCCATGGTAGGATAAAATGGTGTTTCATCAACAATAATTGTACCTATCTGACCTGCAACCAACTCTTCTACTATTTCATCTTCTGATGTAATAACAATAATATCTGATTCACATGCAAGTTTATTATAACCAACAAACTCTGAAGTGATATTAGGATCTATTTTTTGATAAATAGTAATATCTGAACCCATATAGTTTGTTTCTGTTCTTGCGCCTCTTGCTGTTTCTCTTTGAATATCCATTGATTTATTAAAGGCATCTTCATTTAGACTATAACCTTTTTCTTCTAAAATCTCTTTTGTTAAATCAATTGGAAATCCATAAGTATCATACAATTTAAAAGCATCTTCACCATTTAAGATTTTCTTATTATCTTTAATTAATTCATTAATCATATCAGATAAAATAGTTAAACCTTGATCAATAGTTTTATCAAATTTATCTTCTTCAACCGTTATTAATTTAAGAATATAGTCTTTCTTTTCCTCTAATTCAGGATAACCATCTTTTGATTCAGATATCACAGCTAATGCTAAGTTTGAAAGAAATTTACCCTTAATTCCGAGCAATCTTCCATGTCTTGCTGCTCTCCTAAGAAGCCTTCTAAGAACATATCCCCTTCCTTCATTTGAAGGAATTATACCATCGGAAGTCATAAATGTTACTGATCTAATATGGTCTGTTATTAGTCTAATAGAAACATCTGTTTTATCATCTTTTCTATATTCAACTTTGGCAATTTCACATACCCTATCTCTTATTGCTTTAATAGTATCAACATCAAATATAGTTTCTGCATCTTGAACTACTGCTGCCAATCTTTCAAGACCCATACCTGTATCTATATTTTTATTTAATAATTCTTCATAATTTCCTTGGCCATCACTGTTAAATTGAGTAAATACATTGTTCCAAACTTCCATATATCTATCGCATTCACAACCAACAGTGCAGTTTTCATCTCCACAGCCATATTTTTCACCACGATCATAGAAAATTTCAGAACAAGGTCCACAAGGTCCGGCGCCATGCTCCCAGAAATTATCTTCATCAAACCTAAATATCTTTTCCTTAGGTAAGGCTATAACCTTATTCCATATTTCACATGCTTCTTCATCATTTAAATAAATAGATGCATATAATCTACTTTCATCTAATCCAACATATTTGGTTAAAAACTCCCATGACCATTCAATTGCTTCTTTTTTAAAATAATCTCCAAATGAAAAATTACCTAACATTTCAAAGAAAGTTAAATGCCTTGCTGTTTTCCCTACATTTTCTATATCACCTGTACGAATACATTTTTGACATGTAGCAATCCTATTCTTAGGCGGAATTTCTTGGCCTGTAAAATAAGGTTTAAGTGGTGCCATTCCAGCATTCACCAATAATAAACTTTTATCGTTATTTGGAACTAAAGAAAAGCTCTTTAATACCAAATGATCTTTCGATTCAAAATAATCTAAATACATTTTTCTTAATTCATTAAGTCCGTAAATTTGCAATTTATTTTCCTCCTGTATAATCTATAACAATAACTTATTTAAACAAATTATTTTCTATCTGCTAACTCATTTGTGATATCATTCCAATCCAAATTGCATTCTGCCATCAATACCATCATGTGATACATAAAATCAGCTATTTCATATCTTAATTCCTCAGCATTAGGGTTTTTAGCAGCAATAACTATCTCTGTTGCTTCCTCTCCACATTTCTTAAGAATTTTATCTATTCCCTTATCAAATAAATAATTAGTATATGAGCCTTCTTTTGGATTATTCTTTCTATCTAATATAGTGTCATATACATCCGTGAAAACTTTTAAAGGATTAGCTTTATTTGAATCTTTTTTAAATAAATTAGTATAAAAACAACTTGGATTTCCTGTATGACATGCTACTCCAATTTGAGAAACTTTAGCAAGCATAGTATCATTGTCACAATCAAGACTTATTTCTTTTAAATATTGATAATGACCTGATGTTTCTCCTTTAATCCATAATTCACTTCTACTTCTGCTATAATAAGTCATTACACCTGTTTCAATGGTAATATTATATGATTCTTTATTCATATATGCAAGCATCAATACATCTGCGGTTATATAATCTTGTACAATCACAGGAATCAAACCATCTTTATTAAGTTTAAATTGTTCAAATGGAATATTGGTCTTAGGAAGATTAGTATTATAATCCAATGATTTTAAAATCTTTTTAATATCAATAATAGCATTAGGTTGAATATTTTCAATTGCAAAACCACTCACTTCATCAATTTTTTTTATATTCTCTTGTAAATCTATTTCATTAATTTCTAAGATAATTTTAAATTGATTTAAAATCTTATTATTAGCTTCATTAAGCATTTCATTAGTATTTTTAATATATATAGTATCTATATATTCTTTTACATCCAATGAATTTAACTTAGATATATCGCTAACATTTTCTATATATAAAATCAATTTATCCTTACCAAATCTTTTTGAACCTTCTTTTATTGCATCAAAATCTTCAATTTGATTAATCTTAATAATAAGAGATTTTGCTCCAGTATATAAAGCAATTTTAATATCTTCAAATCTTTTAACAAAGCAACCTATTGATAATGGAATATCTAATAAAGATGTTGTTTTCTTTGCAAGGCTATAAAATTCTTCTCTAATTTTCTCATCTTCAGAATAATTATATATGAAAACCTCATCACTACCACCATATTCATAAGATTTTGCTATATCTATTTCTTTGTTTAGTTTACTACCATCTATTATAGTCATTACTTTTTGAAACTTCATGTTTTATCGCCTTTCCATTATCAATTATCTTTTATTATTCGAATAAATCTATTGCATTTTCTAATGATATTTTATTTTCATATAATGCTTTTCCTATTATTGCTCCATATGAATTAATATCTTTAAGTTTTTCTAAATCTTTTAAAGTAGTAACACCTCCAGAAGCAATTATATCTAATCCTGTTTTATCAATCATCTCTTCGGTACATTGAACATTTGGTCCCTGTAACATTCCATCTTTTGAAATATCCGTATAGACAATAGTTTTAACTCCATATCTCTTCATAGATAGTGCTAATTCAACCGCATTACTATTACTAATTTCTTCCCAGCCTTCTACTGCTACCATACCATTCTTTGCATCTATCCCAACAACAATATGGTCGGCTCCGAATTTTTCTATAGCTTCTTTAACAAATCCAGGATCCTTTACTGCCTTTGTTCCTATGATAACACGTTCTACCCCTAGAGATAGTTTGTTTTCTATATCCTTAATTGTTCTAATTCCACCACCTACTTGAATTGGTATATTAATATTTTTAACTATATTTTTAATAGCTTCATCATTGGCTGATTGCCCTAATAATGCACCATCTAAATCAACTATATGAATATATGAAGCTCCTTGACTTTCCCATGTTTTCGCAATTTCTGCTGGGCTATCAGAATAAATCGAAACTTCATGAAATTTACCTTGTTTTAATCTAACACACTGTCCGTTCTTTATATCAATTGCAGGAAATAATTTCATTACCGCACCAAACCTTTCTTTTACTTATATACTACCTTTTGTTGATAATACACCATCAATTCTATTGTCAAAAGATGTTGCTTCATCAAGTGCCTTGGCAAATGCTTTGAAAGCAACTTCAATAATATGGTGATTATTAACTCCATCTAATAATTTGATATGTAAATTCATGCCTGCTGCATAAGCTACAGCATAGAAAAACTCTTTTATCATCTCTGTATCCATATCTCCAACTCTTTCAACAGTGAAATCCACATCAAATGATAGATAAGGCCTGCCTGATAAATCAATAGAGCACAAAACTAAAGCTTCATCCATTGGTAGAATTACTGAACCATATCTCTTAATTCCAGATTTATTGTTAATTGCTTTTTTGATGGCTTCACCTAGTACAATTCCAGTATCTTCAATTGTATGGTGAGTATCAACTAATAAATCTCCATCTACAGTAATGATTAAATCAAAAAAACCATGTCTGGAAAAACTATTTAACATATGATCAAAGAATCCAATACCAGTATTAATGTCATTGTTACCTGTCCCATCAATATTTAATTTTAAATTAATATCTGTTTCTTTAGTTTTACGAACTACGTCTGCAATTCTTTTCATTTTTTATCACCTCGTATTATTATTTTATTTGTCCTCAAACCTAACCGCTATAGAATTTGCATGAGCATATAAGCCCTCTGATTCTGCAAATTCAATAATATCTTTGTGTATTGGCTCCAATGCTTCTCTAGAATAAGCGATTATACTAGATTTTTTGATAAAATCATCAACACTTAATGGAGAAAAGAACTTAGCAGTACCATTTGTCGGCAATACATGATTAGGCCCTGCCATATAATCTCCTAATGGTTCGCTAGAGTAATCTCCTATAAAAATAGCTCCGGCATTTTTAATTTTAGTCATTGTCATAAAAGGATCTTTTGTCATTATTTCTAAATGCTCTGATGCAATTTCATTTGCAACTTCTATTGCTTCTTCCATATCCTTAGCAATAAGTAAATATCCATAGTTATCTAAAGATGCTTTAAGTATATCAGTTCTAGGTAAAACTTTTAAAAACTTTTCTATCTCCTCTGCAACTTTATAAGCTAAATCTTTATCAGTTGTAATTAATATTGCAGATGCAAGTTCATCATGTTCTGCTTGGGATAATAAATCTGCTGCAACAAATTTAGGATTAGCTGTTTCATCTGCTAATACTAAAATCTCACTTGGTCCTGCAATTGAATCAATGCTAACATGGCCATATACAGCTTTTTTAGCCAAGGCTACATATATATTCCCAGGTCCTACTATTTTATCTACTTTATCTATAGATTTCGTACCATATGCCATAGCTGCAATAGCTTGTGCACCGCCAACTTTATAGATTTCAGTAACACCAGCTTCATTTGCTGCTACTAAGGTACCAGCATATATTTTACCATCTTTATCTGGTGGTGTAGTCATTATTATTTTATTAACACCTGCCACTTTAGCAGGGATAACATTCATTAAAACAGATGAAGGATAAGTAGCCTTTCCACCGGGCACATATACTCCAGCAGATGCTAAAGGAGTGACTTTTTGTCCAAGAAACTCTCCTTTTTCGTTTACATCAAACCAACTATTAACGCTTTGTTTTTCATGAAATTTTGTAATATTATATATTGATTTTCTAATAATCTCAACTAAAGAAGGCTCTACTTTTGTATAAGCTTCATCAATCTCCTCTTTTGTTACCTTAATATTAGCTTGATTAATATTAGCTTTATCAAATTTTAAAGTAAATGAAAAAATAGCTTCATCGCCCCTATCCCTTACTTCTTTTACGATATTATTTACTGCATTTTCATAATTTGTATATTGGTTAGGACTTCTTTTTAATAAGTCATTTAAAATATTTTTTTTATTTTCATTGCTTAATTCTATTATCCTCATAAGATCCTCGCTTTCTTACTTAAGAATTTCACCTAAATCTTTAATAATCTTACTTATTCTATCATGCTCTATCTTCATACTAACTTCATTTACAACTACTCTTGCAGATAAATCACAGATTTCTTCAAGTATTTCTAATCCGTTTTCCCTAAGTGTAGCTCCTGTTTCTACTATATCTACAATAACCTCAGATAATCCTACTATTGGCGCTAATTCAATTGAACCGTTAAGTTTAATTATTTCAACAGTTTGATGTTTATTGTTATAAAAATAATCTTTGGCTATATTAGGATATTTAGTTGCAACTCGTATTAAACTTCCGTTATTTAAGTACTTCTTTGCATCTGCTGGCCCTGCTACACACATTTTACAAGCTCCAAATCCTATATCTAAAACTTCATATATTCTCCGACCTTCTTCCAATATTGTATCTTTTCCAACAACACCAATATCAGCAGCTCCATATTCCACATATGTAGGAACATCACTTGCTTTAGCCAGGAAAAACTTTAATTTTAATTCTTCATTAACAAAAATTAATTTTCTTGATTTTTTATCTTTAATTTCTTCACAAGTTATGCCAACTTTCTCTAATACTTCTAGAGTTTTAATAGCCAATCTTCCTTTTGCTAGTGCGAATGTTATATATCTCATACTTATTCACCCACCTTGTTTGATAATAAAAAGTCACTTGCTTTTGCAATTTTCTTTTCACCAGTTTCTATATTTATTACTGTAATTTCCTCATTATTATTTACTAATAATATTCCACCTATTGATGAACGTTTTGAATACTCAATATATTCATCTATTGTTTTATCCGAATTTAATAATTGTAGAATAACATTTATATCTTCATCTCTAAAATGTTTTGCTAAGGCAATGGCACTTTTCCTATGTTCTGCTACATAAATTATTAATGTATCTAATCTAATTGATTTTTTTAATAGTCTTTGTCTACTTAAAGCTATCATTAAATGATCAACAACTATTACTAAACCAATCGCTGAAGCATCTTTGCCAAATTGACTTACTAAGTTATCATAACGGCCTCCAGACGCTACAGCCTCTCCTGTGCTATATGTATATGCCTTAAATATAATTCCTGTATAATAATCGTATTTACTTATCATTCCTAAATCAAATGATATATACTGTTCTAGGTTATAATCTTTCATTAAATCATATATCTTTTCTAGTCGTTCAATGGATTGTAATGCTCTATCATTATTGGTTAAACTTTTAGCTAGTTGAAGAACATCATAGCCTCCAAATAGCCCTGGTAATTTAGTCAATAATTCTTTTAAATTTTTATCAAGATCTCGTGTTTTAATAAATTCATTGGTACCGAATATATTCTTATGTTCCATTAATTCTCTAAATCTACCTTCTTCTTCCTTCTCATTAAAGCCAGCTTCATCAATTAATGCTCTAAAGAAATCTGCTTCTCCAATATCTAATTGAAAATCGGTTAGCCCAGATTTCAACAAACATTCTATCGTTAATGCTATCATTTCCGCATCGGCCTCAACAGAATTATCATTAATTAATTCTGCACCTAATTGTGTGACTTCTTTTAATTTACCTTGATAACTAATATTATTTATAAATGTATTACCTATGTATGATAATCTTATTGGCATACTTTCTTCTTTATAGTATTTTGCTACGCATCTTGCTATAGATGGAGTTATATCAGGTCTAAGTACTAATGTGTTACCATCCCTATCAAAGAACTTATAGAGGTCTTTTGAAGATATAGTTCCTCTTTCTTGATTAAATATATCAAAGAATTCAAAACTTGGTGTTTGAATATCTTGGAAACCATATTTCTCTAACATCTTATGAAGATCATCTTGGAGTTTAATTTTATTTCTACATTCGTAACTATAAATATCTCTAACACCCTCTGGCGTATGTAATAATTTATCTTTCATATTGATTTTACCTTTCACTAAAAATATATTTCGCTTTATCACTTTACCATGATAACATGCTACTACAATAATGTTTAATTAACATTCTATAACTTATTGAATTCATTGTCAACATTAATCACTTTATTAGTCAAAGTTTTCTAATCTCTCAAATTTAAATCTAATTGTATTTTTTCTAAATAATGAATATAAAGATTATTTTGTTTTGAAATGAAAAAAGATGGATCTAATTCTTCATATTTGAAGCTTTTTCTTCCACCGCTTTTTGCTCTATCATAAAACACTATTAAATCGCTTAATCTTAAATAATAAAATACATCATATTTTTTATAATA
>DUQJ01000035.1 GCA_012837865.1 Clostridiales bacterium
CCCTATTGAAGAAGGGGATATTTGCACATTAAGAGGCGTGGGAAAGATTAAAGTGAAGGAAATCGGCTCTCGCACAAGAAAAGATAGGCTAAGAATTGAAATTCATCGTTATATATAAAATAAAATTAATTCACGTTGAAAGAGGTGTCATATGTTAACACCAATAGATATTGAGATGAAAGAGTTTAAAAAAGCCATAGTAAGAGGGTATAGCATAAATGATGTCAATGAGTTTTTAGATGAAGTCCTAAAATCATTTGAAACAATTCACCGGGAAAATATAGAATTAAAAGATAAAATGGTTCTTTTAAATGAAAATATCAGCTATTTTAAATCAATGGAAGAAACCCTTAAAAACACCTTAGTATTAGCAGAAAAGACAGCTCAAGAAACAAAAACAGCTGCCTATCAAAAATCAGAACAAATTGTAGAAGAGGGTGCATTTAAATCAGATCAGATGATTCAAGATGCCCGCCAAGAAGTATATGAAATTACCAAAGAAATCAATGAGTTACAAAAACAACATAAATACGCAAAAATTCAAATTAGAAAAATGTTAGAAACACAAATGGAAATGTTAGAAGACGAAATGATAAGCCAAGAAGATGAAATAATTATTGAAGAGGATGCAATATAATGAAACTATACATAGAAGCAGGAAATCACACTTATCCTATTATACTAAATAATTTATTGGATAATCTTAGTGATGCAATAAAAGAAATAGGCCTTGCACCTGGAAAGATTTGTATTGTTACGGATACAAATGTAGATCCTTTATATGGGGACAGTGTTGAAAAAGAGTTGTCGACCATTTGTGAGGATGTTATTAAATACGTCATTCCAGCAGGTGAAGCTTTTAAACATTTAAATACAGTAGAAAAAATTTATGACTTTTGTCTTAGCCATCAACTAGACCGGCAATCGGCCATTGTTGCATTAGGTGGGGGAGTAGTTGGAGATATTGCAGGCTTTGTTGCCTCTACCTACATGAGGGGTATTGGGTTTATTCAAATACCAACCACTTTACTAGCACAAAATGACAGTAGTGTAGGCGGTAAAGTAGGAGTGGATTTTAAAAAACATAAAAACATTATTGGTTCTTTTTATCAGCCGCAAATGGTTTATATGAGTACAGCTACTTTATCTACTTTATCAAAAAGAGATTTTTCTTCTGGAATGGCTGAAATCATTAAACACGGGCTTATTAGGGATCAATCATTTTATACCTATCTCAAAGACCACGCAGATGAAATTAAGTTAGTGGAACATAAACAAGTGACTTATATGAACGCCACATCATGCCAAATAAAAGGTGACGTGGTGAAACAAGATGAAAAAGAAGGTTCTATAAGGAAAATATTAAATTTCGGGCATACTATAGGACATGCCATTGAAACCCTTTCTGATTTTAGATATTTACACGGAGAAGCAGTTTCTTTAGGAATCATTGCCGCATCTTATATTAGTTTAAAAAGAGACTTGATTATAGATCATGAATTTAAGGGAATTGTAGAAACTTTAAAATTATATAACCTTCCTACCACCCTTACTGGCCTTTTAGCAGAAGATATTTATCAGCAATTATTTTATGATAAAAAGGTGTTTAAGGGGGCAGTTATATTTATTTTACTAAGTGGTATAGGA
>DUQJ01000036.1 GCA_012837865.1 Clostridiales bacterium
ACCCCTCCAGACCAACCCCATTTATGAAAAGAAGAAACATCTTTTCATAGTAAGTAGACTTAGCTTGTTTTACAATAAAGGCATATTTATTTAATTAGTTTCAAGTCACAAAATACACAAGAACAACAATCAATTAAAAAATCTCAAGTTTCAGTCAAAAGCGTCACAGACGTTGTAGATACAACACTTAACCGACTGACACAGGAACTGCACGCTCATACTATTTACACTCCTGTGTGTTACACAAAAAAATATTTTAATATGTAAAGTTAACTTAGTTTACCTTAATGGTAAAAATTTGTAATTGTTACAGACTGTATCAGCGCACACTTCTTGTGTCGCTAGAAAGGCGTCAACTACAACATCTTAGAAAAATAAAAAAAATCTAAAAAACACGTACTTTTAACAATTAAATGGAAAATAATCATTGATATAATAATTAAAAGTTATAAGTAATATAAAAAAGAGTTATATATTATGAATGAAATAAAAGCTGTAGTAAATTATTTTAAAAAGATTTATTTATTTTGTTGACAAGCTTTAAAGTAAGTGTTATAATATAATTGACAAATCAAACAATACATCTGATAAAAGGAGAATATAATTATGAAAAATACAAGTAACTTTAAAATAGGGGACAGAGTTAAAGTGGTAAACCTAGTAGAAAAAGACAAAGAGGATTTTGTAGACATTGGAGAAATTGGAACTGTAGTGGAATTATCACATCCTAATTTTCCATATTTAGCATGTATGGTTGAATTAGACGAATACAACAAAGAGGAAAATTATAATCTTAAAGAATATCTTAAAGAAGTATTGGATCTTGATTATCATGATGAAGTATTCTTTGAAACAAATTCAATTGGGTTTCTTGATGAAGAACTTGAATTAGTAAAACAATAATTATATGTTATAATGTAATTAACAAATCAAACAAATATGTAAATAAATCAAGGGGGAATTAAAATTATAAAGCCAAGAAGTGGAGAAATGAATTACAATACAATTGAGGATCTTGCAGGTTATTATATGTTCATAGCAGCCTGTATTTCAACTGAAGAAAAAGAGGAATTGAAGAAAGAGTGGAATAAGCAAGGTGGCTATGAGAAAATTGAATGGTGGGAATTTATCATGAATAACACAAAAATCGAAGTTTGTTTAAATAAATAACATCTCATGCAAGCAAGATTCTATTTAGAAAACCTTGCTTGCATTTAATTATATAGATAACTTGTTAACAGTTTATGAAAGGAATGAGTTTTATGTTCAATTGCGAAGACCCTAGTAAGTATGATTTAGTAAAGATAAATAGCAATAATTCAAATGTAGATGAAAAATATTGGGGAGCCTGGGGAATTGTTCAAAACACTAAGGAGCCTTATACATTGAAATTCATAGGTAAACACGAGCATCTTAATTTAGATAGCCAAGATAACTGGTTAGCCAAAGAGTTTAAATTATATTAGATAATAATAAATCATTCGTTTTATAGGAGGGATAAAAATGAAAGCCATTTTTAGGAGAGATTTCACAGATATTTCAACGCAACAACCATCTTACACAAAAAGAATTGAAGAGCTGTCTTACATTTATGTTAAAAACGGAAAAAGTTTTAAAAAATAGAGATGGGGTGTCCTTTGACTTACGTGAGAAAGTTGCGGGTTTCGATAATATTGTGATAGAGAATAAAGGTGTTGTTAACATCTATTGCAAAGAATATTATGCATGTAACTACAGTAAGGTTATTGAATTTTTAAATCAACACATAAAAACAGAAGGAGTATTTATAATCCATACTCCAAAGGAAGAAAATTATGTTTGATATTTTAAATAAATAACATCTCATGCAAGCAAGGTTCTCCCTAGAAAACCTTGCTTGCATGTAATTATATAGATAACTTATCAACAATTATGCAAGGAGTGAGTTTTATGTTCAATTGTGAAGACCCTAGTAAGTATGATTTAGTAAAGATAAATAGCAATAATTCAAATGTAGATGAAAAGGATTGGGGAGCCTGGGGAATTGTTCAAAACATGAAGGAACCTTATACATTGAAATTCATAGGTAAATACGAGCATCTTAATTTAGATAACCAAAATAACTGGTTATCCAAAGAACTTAAAGTATATTAATTTATCTTTAATTGAAAAGAGGAAACTATGACTAAGTATGGAAGATTGCAAATAATTAAACACGCTTTACAATATTATGTACAAAGAGAAGGAGTGACTGAGGAGGAAATGAAAACCGAATTGTCTGTGCTTAAGCAAACTGAACAACAGGTAATAGACATGAAACTTAAATACAGAATAGACTTAAGTGAATATGAAGAAAACCTACTAAACAAAAGAAAACAATCAAAGTCCAACGTTGGTAAACTGAGCATTCAAGGTGGGCAAAGCTAACCTGAATCAGCTCGCTCTGAAGATTTAAGTTGACTTTACACTTTGAAGTCAACAGACTATGGCTAGCTTAAAGCGTATATTAACAACCCTTGACTTTACACTTTGAAGTCAACAGACTATGGCTAGCTTAAAGCGTATATTAACAACCCTTGAACAGTTACATGATGAGAGCCTTTAAGCTTCAGAGAGCTGGCTTAGTGATGTCAGGCTGGCACACAAATTATCATTAATACATAGTTTTACATCACTTATCTTTAATTGCACGTCTAGTAGTTACTTATGTTTACTATGCCAGCCCTCTCTTTGGACCCTTATCATTATAGCATAAGCATCTCCCATAGCTAAATATTTAGGTATTTTGCCCCTGTATTTATTAAATCTTTCATCAGCATAACTGAGATTTATTAATATCTCATCAGTCCCTGTAAGCATTTTACCCATAAGGTTTCTATTGTATTCTTGTAAAAAATCATTATGATTTCTAGCCATCCACCATATCTTGTGAATATGTGTTCTTAATTTGCTAGCTACATAAGTTTCTGCAATCATCGGCACATATACAGGATTATCTTTTACAATTTCGTAAAGTTCTTGTTTAAAAGCCTTCCTAGTTTGCCAATATTTTCTTTTCCAGTGTGCCATACTCTATCCCTCTTTCATATTTTCTGCTTTCTCTGTAGGTTAATTTAGCTTCATCAAACAGTTTGCTTACTTCAGTCACAATTAGCATCAATAATATTCCTAAGTGAGCCGAGTTGTCCCAGCCCTATATTAACTATTAATATACGATGTTTTCTTGCTAATTTGCTATGGTCCATACAATTACATTTCCTAATTTATTGATGAAGAAACACCAACCTATAGCCTTACAGGCTATTGAGGTCGGTGTTTCTGCCCAAGTATTCTTTGTTACAGATACAGTATCAACAGACTAGCCCCGTGCTTCCCACGGTTATTATTTCTATTATAGTTTCATGTTATCTATGCCATATTGTTTCAAGTTATAAGCTGCATTGAGATCTCGATCTATTTCTAA
>DUQJ01000037.1 GCA_012837865.1 Clostridiales bacterium
AAATTACAATTTTATATTACTATTGTTTTAATGGTTGTTTCCATTTTGGAAGATACCACTTTTATTAAAATTTTAAATTAATTACCTTTTTTACTTTCTCAAGTCCTAATTTATAAGGATTTCCAAAAATACATTTACCAGTGAAACCTCTTGTTATATTGTTATTACATACTGTTCTTATTTTTCCATCTTCACACAAAATAGTATCACCTGCTTTTATTTCTTCTTTATTAGTTAATCTTATATCATATGTCATATTGTTTACGCTCCTATTCTGCCCATTTAAGGCGGTTGAATTGATTGGTTATAGTTTTATATTGCTTGTTGTTCAAAAGTCTTAATAAATTCATTTACCTTTCCACTTCAAAAAATTCCATGTTCCAGCCTTCAAAATTTAATTGTAAAGAGTTGCCTTGTGTGTAAATTTCTACTTCTTCACTTGCCACTTTTTCACCTAATAACAAGTTGACTAAATCCATTAGATCACTTTCTGTTATGGTATATTGTTTGTTATTGCTCATATTCTCACCTTTTAACCTTTCATGGTGTTATTCCTTGCTTATTGTTTATAGTTGCTTATTTGTTGCAAATAGCACACCAGGAATTGAACCTGATTCATGTTATAACTAACATGGAACGCCTTTCATTGTGCTAGTGTTTATTATTTTTCTATATAGTTATTAATCCATGTACTTTTATCTGATACATCTACCATTTTACTATAATATTTATCACCATGTTTAGCATATTGATCTGTATATGTTCCTGTATACATTTCCCTCATACAAAACATTTCTACACCTTTAACATTACACCATTTTAACGGTGGTAAAACATCTAACATTTCATTATATTTTTCTTTTGTTGTCTCAATTAATGGGCTTTCATCAATGTATTTTTGTTTTTCTAGTTGTTGGTATTCATTCCATGTTATAACTTTATATTCTAACTTTAATGCTTTTCTATAATAACCTTCATATTCTTTACATGGGTATTGCTTCCTGTTTTTATCCCATGATTCAGTACTTTCTTGTTTATAGTCGTTAGCTCTTTTAAGTAATTCTTGTTCTGTTTCTCCTTTTTTCAAAAAGTCGTATACTCTTAAATTTGATATATCTACTGCTAAAATATTTGTGTTCATAATATACCCTCCATAGTTTAATTGATTGTTATTAGTTGCTTTTAATGCTTATCCATGCACACCATTATTATTTTATCAATAGGTTGTGATGTGCATATATAAGGATTAAAGATTAAAAATAGTTTTCTTCTCTGAAACTTAAATAATTATCTCCAATTATAATATGATCCAAAAGCCCTATACCTATTAGTTTACCCGATTCTTCAATTCTCTTTGTTGCATGTACATCCTCACGACTTGGTGTAACATCACCACTAGGATGATTATGTACTAATGCTATATTTACAGCACCAACCAAAAGTGCCTTTAAAAACACTTCTCTAGGCCTTAAAATACTTGTGTTAATTGTTCCATGACTTACTTCAAAAACTCCAATAGGCTTATTTTTAGTGTCAAATGCTATCATATACACGTATTCTTCTGCCATTTCATTTAATTGAAATACATCATTCATCATTTTTACAATATCTCTTGGATTAGTTAAACTTGTGTTGCTTGTCTTATAATTTAATCCCTTTTCTTTTAGTAATTCTGTTAGTTTACTTTCCTTGTTAATTATAGTTGTATACTTTGTTATTCGCATTTTAATTCCTCCATTTAATCAATATAATTTGTTTGCTAGTTGCTTAATTTCACATTTAAGCAAGTAATATAAACTATTGTGTTATTGTATGTATATGCTTATATTACTTGCTTAATCTAAAATTAAACCGTTGCTTTTTCTAATACTTTTAGCAACCTTTCATTATTCCATACTGTAATAAAATCATTTAATAACTTTTTTTTATCTTCTCCAAAAAATGTGTAAACATCTTCTGCATCAGCATTATAAATTTTATAGAATAATTTTGCCTCTTCTTCTGTTGCATAGCTGGCCATATCTTTTATAACCCTTATTTCCTTATCGGTGAGTTGTCTTTTTTGTTTGTTCATATTTTAACCTCCATTTGTTGTTGATCTGATTAATAGTTACTGTTCTATCTACTTATTATTATACTACATAGTGTATTAGTTGTCAATAGATTTATAGTACTTTTATTGATTCTTATAGAATGTTAGCTTGATTTTATCCTACTGTCTCCCAAGGTGTGACATCCCTGCACTCAATTCTTAATTCTAGTAAATCATAATTACTATGATATTCTGTGCTAACTGATATCATGCCGGACTGAATAGCTTTTACTTTTTTATTTTTTCTTTGATACTCTTCTTTTAATTCGATTTGTTTTAATCTTTTTTGTGCATCCTGTAAATTCCATTTCTTGCTAGAATCTACAACATGCCTCTTTTCATCTTTTCTTATCCTGCCTGTAATACGATATTCTTTTTTCATTGTATAACCTCCTAAGTTGGATCTGATTAATTAATAGTTACTTTATTAACTTATATATAGTATAGCATATATTTTAGGCATTGTCAAATAGATTTATAGTATGTTTGTTTAAAACATTTAATATATCATGTAGCAGTTGTCTAGGTCACATCCCCAATTATCAATAATGTAATCTGATACTTTTATATAACCTTGCTTTTTGTATCTTTTTATTTCTTTTTGATTGTTTGCTACTATTTTAATTGTAGCAAATGGGTATTGCTGCTTTACTTCTTTATAACTCATAATTTTATATACCTTCTTTCTATTGTGTTTGGTTTATAGGTTACTTTTAAAAAATACGGCCTGTCAACTTTGCATTATATATCCTATATTATAGTTTAATATTGATATACAGGCCGTTAAATGTTGCTTATTTGCCTAAATATTCGTTGTTCCACGTGCTTATATAATAACCTTCTTCATAATCAATGTTGAATAATTCGCATTGATCTTCTGTTAGTCGTTGGATATCGTTAGCATGATCCAAAAATTCTTGAATGCTTCCTATATCCTGAATATCAGTATTAGATAGTTCTTCCTTATATTCCTTTTTCATTTTATCAGTTTGAAATATATCAAATGCTTCTTTTGTATCCATGATTGATACTGTAATTAGATTCATTGTACATCTCCTTTTTGGTTATATATATTGGTTTATGAGTTACTAAATTGTTAGATCATACTCTTTTATAATATCGTCTAGTGTATTGTAAGTAATTTGTGATATATTATTTGTGATAATATTTTCAGTTGCATATTTGCCATTACTTGCTGCACTTACATTTTTGGTTAATGTTATATAGTTGTTTGTGGCAAACGTCTGTATTTCTAATGCCTTACATACCTTTTCAAATTTTGTCATAGTTTTGTTCTCCTTTTTAATTTGATAATTAGTTTATAGTTACTTATGTTATATTTAATTTATGTAAATAGCTTGTTAGGAATTGAACCTAATTAAACTAGACCACTAGCAAACTATGTTATAGGTTATTATAAATCTTTTGTTACGACTTCTATTTTTTCTATTTGATACCAACCATCAAATAGAAATTCTACCTTTTCTCCATCTTCCAGAATAATCCTTTTACTTCTTGCTGAAATAACTGGCTTGCCATTTGCCAGTTTTAGAAATTGACTTTGTAGATTAATTGGTGCTACTATTGCAATTACATCAGATTCTTTAATTTCATCAGCTAATTCATAAGCACTGTTAATAGTACGATTTACTTGACTAATTGTAATATCATTTCCATAAATTCTTTGTAAATCTAAAACTTGATCCTCTGTTAATTCATGGCGGCTAAACCATAAAACATTGATATCATTGATATTCTTATTTTTTTTCATTGTTTGCTTTCTCCTCCTTTATTTTCTCTTTTACAAAACTTTTACTAATAAATTTGTTTATTGTGTACATCGAAGATGAATCATCTCGATCCATCTCTTCTACTCCCACAAAGTAAAAGCTTTTATTACCTGTTGTTGCCTTAAAAACATACTGAAATTCATATTTCCCTCTTACTTTTAAATAGAAGGAATGAGGGAGATTCCAGCAGTCTCTCCACTCTATTTTGATTTTTTCCACTGAATCAATTACAATTGACTTGGTGGAATCTTTACCCAATAACATTGTGTTATATGGGTAAAATCTACTAATCTCCCTATTAAACAAGGGAAAAGAGTTTTTTTTCTGTGGAATCCATAACTTCATTTTCATTTTTTTTATTCTCCTTATAATTTTGATTAATTTGATTATAGGTTACTTATGTTTAATTATTTTAGTAAATAGCTTGTGAGGAATTGAACCTCAAGGACTAGAACCACTAGCAAGCTATGTTATAGGTTGTTATCTTATTTCAATTTCAGCATAATCTACACGGTTATAACCGTGTTTTCTCATATGCTCAATAGCCTCAGTGATGCTATTAAAGCTTAAAGTATCAATTAATAGCTCATCACCGTTGTTGCTATAATCATTTACAAAAAAATCAAATTCCTTTTTGTTATTTTTCATTTTTTAATCTCCTTTTTTAATTGATATTATATACTTATTATAATATATATCATATCCATTGTCAATAGTGTTATTGTAGTTATATGCTAGTTTTTTGTTTATAAGTAAACTAGCAAACCTTTTTTTTGTTTAGTTTAATTAATTAGTGGACTAGGTGAAGTTTTTACCTCCTCACTTCCAAAAAGATTTCTCAAGCCATTCATGTCGTAATTTTTTCTTGATTTTTTACGATATGGTACATTTCCGTTATGGTACCATGCTGATTTTTTAGGTGACCACTTAAATTTTAATTGTTTAAATAATTCCTTATGCTCCTTTGTGCTGCCTGTTACCCATAACCAGGAGCCTATTAATTCAATATTAATATTATGTAAATGGATTATTGAGTTGATTATGTCCTTGTATAGATTTATTGATTCGTCATTTTGTTTGGTGTATTGCTCACCTTTTGCATTTTTGAAAGTGTTTTTTAGTCGTGGGAATAAAAAATCATATTCGCCATTGATTGCTTTTGTTATTTCTTCATCACCATTTTTATTATCTGGATGATGAATAAATAAAAGTTTTTTGTATTCCCTTTTTAGTTCTTCTAGTGTTTCACAACTTGCAAAATAGTTTAATTTCATGTGATTACCTCCATAGTTTTATAATTGGTTTATAGGTTACTGTTATAACTAATAAGGCTTGTTGGGTTTGATCCATATAACCGTATTAATGTTATGCAAGCCTTGTATTGCTGTTTTATGATATTTTATAATCATATAAATTATAATCATTTCCCGTTTGTGCTTTATATTCCTTTATTGTTTTAAATTCATTATAAACTGTTTTTCTACTTGCATGATATAATTCACATTTTACAAGTTGCATTATTGTATATACATATTTATTTTTTTTGTTACTGTATATCCTTATAGCCTTAAAATATATGTTACCATTTATATAATCAAATTCATCATATAAATTATTTGTAGTAGTTGTATATGTATATCTATTTAATATGCTTATATATTTCATACTGTCTAATTTTAATTTTTCTAATAATTCATTATCAAAATTAAATTGATTTAATAATGTAAAGTCGTATAATAAACTTTTATTTAATTTTCTTTTAAGGTTATTCTCAGCCTTTATAAGTTGTTTATTCGCTTTTAAAGTTTTTCCCATCGTATCAAGTAAAATATAATCGTTATTCATTTCTAAAACCTCCATAGTTTAAAATGTTATATATAGTTTATAGTTACGTATTGCTTAATAACTTGTTATCATTGCAGATAAACAATAGATTGCATTGTACGGCTTTTCCGTCAAGTTAGTGATGATTAATAATACTTATTTTCAAACCTATCTAAAATTCGAAAGATTTTATCACCACAACTACTATACATTTTGTGGTTTATTTTTTTGATTGCTTCTTCATAAGATTCTGCCTTAGCATATAATTTCCATTTCCATACACCTGTATCAAATTCAATTCGTTGAATGTAAAAGCGATGTGAATTGACTTTGACAACTTTTACAAAATCTTCATACTGTATAATTTTGACTTTTATACCTTTTGCTTTACAACTTTTTGTAAATTCTTTTACAAAATCATTAACTTGCATAAAGTATATCTCACCTTTATTTTGTATTGCTTCAAAATATTTATTTGCTATTTTCATATTCTTAAATCTCCTTTTTAAGTGATTATAATTGATAATATCATTTTAGATTTATCTAATTGTTAAATATCCACAATCAGAAAATGCCTTTAATTCATAAATTTTATTGTTATATATTCCACTATAAAAACCAAATTTAGGTTTTGATGTAGAATAAAAAGAGTTAAAGTCTGATTTTGTATAGTCATAATGTAACATTTTTTTAAATATTTCTGTTTGTTTAGTCGTTATCTTTTTACCTTTGCAATTTTCAAAAGATTCTAAAAAGTTTTTAGTCCAATTATTCAAATTAGTTATATTTTTTATCTTGCTATCAATTTCTTCTTGTAATGCTATACTTGATAATCTATCTAATTCTTTTATCTCATTTTCTAAATTATCAAGTATAGTGTCATTTGCTCCATTTTCTAATAATTCAAAAAATTGTTGATTGAGTTTTTTGGATTCCTTGACTACTTCTTTATATGTCATCTTATTTCCTCCATAATATTTGATTGATAGTTACTGATATAATTATGCTAGTTTACTAAAAATCTGGCATTATTTCAATTATTATATCACCGTCTCTTATCTCTTTTTCTGTTATTTCAAAAAATCCATTATCACTTTTAAATAAGTACTTGTTGCTTGCATACTCATAAAAAGTTGCCATTTTATTTGATCCATTGTTAAAGGCTATATGGCAAAAGTCTCCACGAAATAAATTTAGTTGATTGTTCATTTTTTGCTTACCTCCATTTTGATTTGATAGTTTATAGGTTACAATGTAGATATTTATACTAACAATTATTTACTATATTTTCAATTATAATTTTTATAGTATTTCATCATATAAATTTTATTAGGTAATAAGGTTGAGTACAAGTCT
>DUQJ01000038.1 GCA_012837865.1 Clostridiales bacterium
GGTGTCGTAACTTACATTATACACTAAAAATAGGGGGGGTCATTGTTTTTTTATAAAGAAATAGTGCAAACCCTTGATTATATAAGGTTTTAAAAATAAAAGTGAGTGTCAGACTTGACACTACGATATAATACTAGGAGATGATTATATGAAAATTAAATATATGGTGATACTAGGAAGTGTTTTGATATTATTAATAGTAATCTATTCCATAGGTGAATTTAAGGAGGCTAATATGATGAAAGCAAATCTAAATGAAAAAGAAGAATTTACAGATAAAGAGCTTGAAGTAATATATTTGGCAGGTGGATGCTTTTGGGGTGTAGAAGCATATATGGACCTTTTAGAAGGTGTAATAGATGTAAATAGTGGATATGCCAATGGTGAAACTAAAAATCCAACATATAAAGAAGTTATAAATGAAGACACAGGATTTGCTGAAACAGTTGAAGTGAAATTTGATCCAAAAGTAATAGATCTAACGACTATATTGTTGCATTACTTTAAAATAGTTGATCCTACAAATTTAAATAGGCAGGGAAATGATATAGGCGATCAGTATAGAACTGGAATATATTACAATGATGAAAAGCAGTTAAAAGTAATAGAGGGAGTTGTAAACCATGAACAAAAGAAGTATGCAAAAGATATAGTAGTTGAAGTTAAACCAATAGAAAATTATTATTTGGCTGAGGATTATCACCAGGATTATTTAAAGAAGAATCCTTTAGGATATTGCCATATTAATTTGAATTTAGCTAAAGAAGGTGTTGATAGAGAAAGCCTACCTTATAATGAAATAACTTATTTCAAGCCTTCAAAAGAGGATATTAAAAAGAAGTTAACGAGAGAGCAATATCAAATAACTCAAGAGGCAAAGACTGAAATGCCTTATAGCCATGAATATAATGAATTAGATGAAAAGGGTATATATGTGGATATAGTTACAGGTGAGCCTTTATTTTCTTCACAAGATAAATATGATGCTGGATGTGGATGGCCAAGCTTTACGCAAGCAATAGATATAGATTCGATAACTGAGAAACAGGATTATAGTTTGGGTATTAAGAGGGTTGAAGTGACAAGTAAAATAGGTGATTCCCATTTAGGCCATGTATTTGATGATGGGCCAGTAGAAGAAGGTGGTTTGAGGTATTGTATTAATGGGGCGGCTTTGAGGTTTGTGGCTTATGAGCAGATGGAGGAAGAGGGGTATGGGGAGCTGAAGGTGATGTTTGAATAGTTTTGAAGAATGATAGGATAAAGAAAGAGTGCTTGGCTATAAAATAAAAGAGGCTATAACCCTGTCTTTGACACTTTTAAAAAATAAAGCTCTGGAAAGCCTATAAAGGAAGCATTCCAGAGCTAATAATTTTGATATCCGGATAAGAGGATTTATTTAAATTCCGATATTTTACTTCGTCCATATTTATATGTTTCAGGGCTTTCACCATAGCGGTCATAGTCTGAAGACTTTAGATAATACACATAATCCCCTTCTACATCAATGGTTTCAGGTAAATAATAACCACCTTTAAATTTAATGACAGAATCATCTTTAAGGTTGATTAGGAATACCTCAACAGGGTCTTCATCACAATCAAAGACAATTTTGAGATAACCATTATCTATGTTTCCACTTCTAAAATAAGCAGCTGGATTCATTCCTTCTATATCATAAGCATTTCGATATAAGAGTGGTTCATTTCCGTCAACTCCCATAGAATAGATATTCATTTCTTTTCCATCATTAAAGTTAATACCATAATATAAGTTAGTTGAATTTACTGCAAGCAAAGTAATTGTCTCCATACCCAACCAATTACATCCCAGTGTTTTTAACTCTTCTTTTGTAAAGCTATGAATTGTTTTTGCCTTATGATCTTTAACCTTATTTAGTTTAGTTGTCTCAGATTCATCAGAGAAAGTCAGAAAGAATATGTCATTTCCCGAGGAAATCATATTATAAATATCTAATTCTTTGTATATTTCAATTTTATTTTTACCATCTAAATCAACATAGTATAGTCTGTCTATAGGATCATTTCCATTTGAGGTGTTATTAGAACTTTTATTAATAAAATAAAATCCATTCTTCACCATGATTACTTCCACTGAATCAATTGAATTTATCTTAACCAGAGATTTCTTTTGACCGTTCTTATCTATTCTAATAATTTCTTTGTTTTTTCTATCTAATGCATATAGATTATCTTCATGTAATCCTAGTATAGTAGCAGTGCCTTTAAAAAGTCTTGTTTTGTTTTTCCCATCTATGGCAACACGATAGATATCTCCTTTAGCATGATAGAAGATATGACTTCCATTTAGATAGAATTTACTTGAGTTGAAATAAGAATCTTCAATTGTAGTGATTTCTGTTATTTCTGAAGTCTTTAGGTTTTTCAAAACAATCTTTGTTTCCGCTAATTTACCAGTTTTATAAAAGAAGTAATTTCCTTGAGTAAAAGCGGTTGTACTATAAAAAACTTTCTCAGAAGGTATAAAATCATTGATGGAGCTTGTTTCTGATTGAGAAGTTGGATCCTTAGTTGGTGTTGGTTCTATTGTTGGTTCTATTGTTGGTTCTGCTATAGGTTCTGGTGTCCTAGTCGGTGTTGGTTCTGTAGTAGTTGGATCTGGAACATTTATATCTTCAATATTATTATCTTTACCTGTCTCCTGGTTATTAGATTTGTTACAAGCCATTGTTGCTATAGAAACAAAAATAAGCAAGCAGATTAGGACTAGTCTATTTTTCCTTATATATTTTTGTGTTTCTTTTGAAATATTTTCTTTATTATTAGCCATGATATAGGCACCCCCATTTAATTGGTTTATTGCAGATATAGATGAGCTTCTCTTTATTATAATATACTAGTTAATAGTGGTAAATTAATGGCATTTCTTCTAATACACAATTTGTTTAAACATTTGTTTAATATTAAGGGAAAGAGTAAAAAGTAAGAGATTGAAATAATTAGTTTTTAAATGTATAATATAAAGAATCATTAGAATATAAAATGAAAGAAAAGATGGGAGAGTGAAAGTATGTCTAATACAGGTATTGAACAAATGAAAAAAATAATTGAAGATAAAAAGAAAAAAAGTTCACAACAAAATTTAATGAACAGTACAAAAAATGACCAGAAGATAAAATCTAATAATGGATTTAAAAGCACTAAAAAAAGCGGATCATTAAATAAATAGATGTTATTAATGAAATATTATTATAGATGCACTTGCTAAATAAAACAGTAGGTGCTTTTATTATGCCAAAAAAGGAAGCAACCATTATTTTGAACTGTTAATTACGTGTTTTACTAAAGATTACAGTGATTTAGATGGAACAATGTGATAAAATAACATTATTCGAGTGTGTAACTTGAATTATAATTGTAATCGGCTTAAAATTCATAAGTATATTTGTCGAAAGTTTATTAAAAGAAGTTAATTGATATTAGATATAAA
>DUQJ01000039.1 GCA_012837865.1 Clostridiales bacterium
ACACTTGCAATTAAAAAATCTCTTTTAGAATTGATTGCAATACCAGATGAATTAAGCGAAGCAGCATTATGGTTTGCTTCTAGTAAAGAAGAATTCGATGTGAAATCTAGAAGTGTTGGAGTGCTTGCAACTGAAAATGAAGATATTAGAAGTCTTAGAGAGTTAATTGTTTATGGACTTAAAGGCCTTGCAGCATATATGAAACATGCAAATGAATTAAGCTTTGATCAAGAAGATATAAACGCTTTTATTCAAAGTGCTTTAGCTAAAACTCTAGATGATAACCTTTCTATTAATGATTTAATTGCACTAACTCTAGAGACAGGTAAATTTGGTGTAGATGGTATGGCATTACTTGATTTGGCTAATACAACAAGTTTTGGAAACCCTGAAATTACTAAAGTAAATATTGGTGTAGGTAAAAACCCTGGTATATTGATTTCAGGCCATGATCTTAAAGATATGGAGCAACTTCTAGCTCAAACTGAAGGGACAGGCGTTGATGTCTATACTCATTCAGAAATGCTTCCTGCACATTACTATCCTGCATTCAAGAAATACAGCCATTTTGTTGGCAATTATGGTAATGCATGGTGGAAACAAAAAGAAGAATTTGAAAGCTTTAATGGTCCAATTCTAATGACTACTAACTGTATTGTTCCTCCAAAAGGTTCATATAAAGACAGATTGTTTACTACTGGTGCAACAGGTTTTACAGGATGTGCCCATATTGAAAAAGATGAAAATGGCAAAAAAGACTTTTCACAAATTATAGAAATGGCTAAAAGATGCCAAGCACCTGTTGAAATTGAAACTGGAGAAATAATTGGTGGCTTTGCACATAATCAAGTATTTGCTTTAGCTGACGATGTTGTTTCAGCTGTTAAATCAGGTGCAATTAAAAAGTTCTTTGTAATGGCTGGCTGTGATGGTCGTCAAAAATCAAGGAATTACTATACTGAATTTGCGGAAGCTTTACCTAAGGATGCTGTAATATTAACTGCAGGCTGTGCAAAGTATAAATATAACAAATTAAATCTTGGTGATATAAATGGTATCCCTAGAGTTTTAGATGCTGGTCAATGTAATGATTCATATTCATTAGCATTAATCGCATTAAAATTAAAAGAAGTATTTGAGTTAACTGATATAAATAAATTGCCAATAGCATATAACATTGCTTGGTATGAACAAAAGGCAGTTATTGTTCTTTTAGCTTTACTTCACTTAGGTGTAAAAAACATACACTTAGGTCCAACACTTCCTGCTTTCCTGTCTCCAAATGTTGCAAATGTATTAATTGAAAACTTTGGTATTGCTGGTATAGGAACAGTTAAAGATGATATAGAATTGTTTTATGCTTAAAAAGCTCCCCCTCTAAAAGGGGTATATGGTCATAAAACCATATACCCCTTTTTTTAATTAATGTTTTCAATTTCTTTTATATATAATATAAGTTCTCTGATGGATAAACCGCATCACAGGTAACATCTATTCCTAGTTTTCTAAGCACCTGTTCATTGTTTTTATTAAGCATAATTGTTGAATGTGCTTGAGTTCCTTTTAGCATTGGTAACTTTTCATATGCTAATTGAGCCGTTGGATTTGTTACCGCGCTAATACTTAATGCAATTAATATTTCATTCGCATTCAATGAGGTGTTGTCACTATTTAAATTATTTTCTTTAAGATTCGTAATAGTATTAAGAATAAGTGGTGATAGCAGATAAATCTCATCACTGATACCTGCATGATGTTTGATAGCATTTAATATTGCTGCTGAGCAACAATCCATCGTTTCAGAACCTCTTCCCGTAATAATACTACCATCATTTAATTCAAAGGCAATTACGGCAATAGCCTCATTCTCATTTGAGTTACCTTTTATTTGACAAGCATATTTTCTCGCAGGAATTACACATTTTCTATCCTCTGGCTTCAAATTAGATTCTTCCATTATCATTTTAATTCTATTAAGAACCTCTTCATCTATAAGCCCTTTTTTAAAATCTTCTGATGTTGAAAAATATCTTCTAATAATTTCTTGCCTAGACGCATCACTAACTACCTCATCATTAATTATACCAAAGCCAACCCTATTAACACCCATATCTGTTGGTGAATAATATATAGATTCTTTGTTTGTAATTTTTTCAATAATTCTTTTTAAAACTGGAAACATTTCCAAATCTCTATTATAGCTTGCGGCTACTTTATTATACTTTTCAAAGTGAAAATAATCTATCATAATAGAATCTTTTAGGTCTACAGTAGCAGCTTCATATGCTATATTCAAAGGATGCTTTAAAGGTATGTTCCATACAGGGAAAGTCTCAAACTTAGAATATCCAGCTATAACTCCATGTTTGTTTTCATGATATAATTGTCCAAGGCAAGTCGCTAGCTTTCCACTATTAGCTCCTGGTGCTGTAACAACCACTATTGGTTTAGTTGTTGTTATGTAAGGATTACTACCATAACCTTCTTCACTAACTATTGTCTCCACATCTGTTGGATATCCCGGAATAGTTAGATGTTTATAAACCTTAATATTCCTTCGCTCTAATTTATTTATAAATACTGTTGTTGCAGGTTGTTTATTATATCTTGTAATAACAACACTATTTACATCAAGTTCATAAAAACGCAAATCATCTATTAATCTTAATACTTCCATGTCATAAGTAATTCCATAATCTCCACGTACTTTATTGCGTTCAATATCTTCAGCATAAACACAAATTATTACTTCCATTTTATCTTTTAGTTTTTGTAATATTTTTATCTTTGCATTCTCATCAAAACCAGGAAGAACTCTTTTTGCATGCTTATCGCCTATTAGCTTACCACCAAATTCTATATAAAGCTTATCAAAGTTATTAACTCTTTCTGAAATATATTTTGATTGCTCTTCTATATATTTCTGCAGATCAAATCCTATTTCCATTCTTAAATCCTCCCATATAATGCCTAGTTTAAGCTAATTAATCAAAAGTCACTTTATTCCATGTATCTAAACTTACAATTACTTCATAATCTTTTGACCATTCAGAGAAAAGCATTTCAAATTTCCTATTCCTTCTGTCCTCTATAATACTTTCTTTCTTTTGAATTGTTGCATCTTCATTATAAGAAGTCTTACAATATATAATATGCCAACCATCGTCTGTCTCAATTATACTACTAACTTGTCCAGTTTCAAGCTTAAAGGCAGCATCTTCGAACTCAACTCCATAATCTATTGGACCTTCTCCCCGCCCAAATATATATTCTATAACATCTGATTCAGAATTAGCTTCTGCTAATGCATAAAAATTTTCAGATGTTTTAGCTTTCTCCGCTAAATCCTTTACTGCATTGTAAGCTATCTCCAGCTCATTTTCTAATCCATTCTCTCCTGTTACATCATCAAACAATTCTTCTTCTATTTTTGGTTTTTTAATATAAATGTTTTGTATTGTTATTTGTTTAGTCTCAGCATCTAATATATTAGTATCAACTTTTAATGTAGCCGTTTCAAATACTTTTTCAGCTAATATATTATCTTTATATACTTTTTCTAGGAGCTCCTCTGTAATAAGATATCTATCTATATCCTCAGTTGTCATTGAGTAATAATGTTCCTTAGCATATTCTTTGGCAACTGATATCTCTTCTTCTGCTAAAGATATCCCAAGCTCTTTTGCTTTGGAGTTAATAATTTTAATTTCTGTTATATTTTTCATTACTTCATTTTTGATAGTTTGTCCAAATGTAACACCATTTCCAAAAAGATCACTATCCCATATCTTATTACCATATTCATTTTCATAACTTTGTTGGACAGACTTTAAATAGACCATTGCTTCGTTATAATATAATCTACTATTTCCAATCACAGCAATTAATTTGCCATTATTCCCACTCTCATCCTGATAAGAATTATCTTTTTGATTAATGTCATCAAATTTATAATATGCCATTTCAATAATTTTATCATTCGATGCATCTATCGTTAGATAAAGTTCATTATTATCATCATAATAGGTAAAAACCAAAGCATCCTTAGCAGAATTTAGGGTCTTTGATGGTTTATTAAACTTTTCATTTAAAATCTTTTCTGCGATTTCTTTTTCCATCCCAATCTTCACATTAAATAATGAATAGTCTAATCCTTTATTCAATATAGATATTGAGGATATCTTGTTTTTTCTAGTTATAACTTGTATTGTTTCTTCTAAAAGATATACATCGCTAACTTCTTCTATTAAATGTATGCCCATTTTCCTTTGGAATGTTTTTACCGATTTGCCAAAGTACTTTGAAACTTCTATCGCATCATCTTTTCCTTTACAGGCAAATAGCAAAAACACCATAGAAATAATTATGACATATCTAACCATTACCTTGATATTATGAAATATATTCTTTTGTTTATAGTTCTTCATACTTTGCCCTTTCATTTTACTACTATTCAATTACAATCTCCTTGAAATTGTTTAATAGTTCTAATATCTTTTCAAATAAATAGATTTCATCCATTTTACCTTTTTTACGTATAGGAATATTATAAACGAAATATGGAACAGCATCAGGATAAAGTTTAAGATTATTTTTATGCTTTCCTATAACATCAGGTATCTTTTCTACATAAAGTTTAGCCTGGGGATGCATCTTAAGTGTGAATTTTAAGCCTTTTTGCTCTAAAGCTAAAACATATACTGTTCTCGCCATAAATTTTATTAATGAAATATGCAATAAATTATTAACTGCATTTGGTAAGTCACCAAATCTATCAAGTAGTTCCTCCTGCATGTCCATAAGTTCATCCATCGATCCAATTTCAGCTATTCTTTTGTATATGTCCAGTTTTTGGAATTCATTTTTAATATAAGTAGAAGGAATGAAGGTATCCACATCCATCTCAATTGTTGTTTCGTAATTATCATCTTCTACTTTATCACCCTTTAAATATCTTACAGCTTCATTCAACATTTTGCAATATAAATCATAGCCTACTGCTTCCATATGACCACTTTGTTCTGCTCCTAGAAGATTACCTGCTCCACGTATCTCTAAATCTCTCATCGCAATTTTAAAACCAGATCCAAGTTCAGTAAACTCTTTTATTGCATGCAATCTTTTCTCAGCTATTTCTTTTAGCATTACATTTCTTTTATACATCAAAAATGCAAACGATGTACGATTAGATCTGCCTACCCGTCCTCTTAGTTGATATAACTGTGACAATCCTAACCTATCTGCATCATCTATTATTATAGTATTAACATTAGATATATCCAGTCCAGTTTCAATAATTGTAGTTGAGATTAGAACATCTATATCTCCTGCTATAAAATCATACATAATTCTCTCTAATGCTCGTTCATTCATTTGTCCGTGTGCAAATGCAACGTTTGCATCTGGAACTAATTTAGCAACATTATTTGCTATTTCATCAATTCCTTTAACTCTATTATAAACATAATAAACCTGTCCACCTCTAGCAAGCTCTCTATTAATGGCTTCTCTAACAATTTCATCGTTATATTCCATTACATAAGTTTGTATAGGCATCCTATCTACCGGTGGCTCATCAAGGATACTCATATCTCTGATTCCTATTAAACTCATATGCAAGGTTCTTGGTATAGGAGTTGCTGTTAATGTTAATACATCTACATCACCTTTTAATCTTTTAATCTTTTCTTTATGAGTAACACCAAACCGTTGTTCTTCATCAACTATTAATAGGCCTAAGTTTCTAAACTTTATATCTGAAGATAGCACCCTATGTGTTCCAACAACGATGTCCAAACTTCCAGTATTAATTCGTTCTATAATTTTCTTTTGTTCAGCTGGACTTTTAAACCTTGATAGCATATCCACACTAATTGGGTAATCCATCATTCTTTGAACCAATGTATTATAATGCTGTTGCGCTAAAATAGTTGTAGGAACTAGTAAGACTACTTGTTTGCCATCAGATATTGCCTTAAATG
>DUQJ01000040.1 GCA_012837865.1 Clostridiales bacterium
ATATTTATTTAAATTTTCTTTTAATTCTTTATTTGTTGGTACATTTTCATCTCTTACATATTTTTCTTTACTTTCATCTATTTTTTTTGCCTCATTGCTTACACTTGCAACAATAGCTTTATTTGCAGTCTCAGTAATAAGCCCTCTATTTTTATATTCTAAGATGTTTTTATTAAGTTTATCAAATTCCTGTGGATTTCTAGTTTCAAGATAATTTTCTGTGTGTACTTTAAAATTTAATTCAAGTTCTTCTTGAGACACATTTTCAAGAGAAGCAAACTCATGTCTACTTAATTCTCCACTAGGCATTTTATTAAGTGAATTATATTTCAATCTAGCATTTATTTCATTTGTGACTAAATTTTCCTTATTTACATCTTTCATTAACTCATCATCATTTGCAACCTGTAGCAAATCATCATCATTATCAATTTTAGTTAACTTATCAGCAAAGTCATCTAAGGCTTTAATTTCATTTTCATTTAAATTGTTTTGATATTCTACTTTTTCTCGTTGACTATCTATAGTTATTTCTTGAGTGTCCTGAACATGTTGAGCATTGTTACTCTCATCAACATTTGACTTGTTTATATATTTGTCAGCAGAAGGAGAGTCATTATTATACAACCTTTTATCTGTTGATTGTCCTTGTCTTCCCATTTCTTCTTTTAATTTTTCATCTCTTGCTGTTTCTTCTTTATTTATTAACTCATTTTCTTTTTTAAGATCTTTCTTTGTGGAGTCAAATTGTCTAAAAGCAGCTGCAGCTGATGAAGTTCCTCGCTTCATAGCACGCTTAGCAGAATCTTTGCCACCCATCTTAGCTCCTTTATTTAGAGTACTAGCCATATTTTTAAATGATTTGTCTGTTTCTAATGTTTGTGATTCTTTATTAATCTCATCTTGTATTTTTTCCTTTTCTTCTTCAGACGTAGCATTGCTTAATTGAGATTGCAAATATTTAAGATTTGATTTTCTATCTATTATATCTTCTCTTCTCTTAGACATTGCACCAACAGCGCCACCAACAGCACCACCAGCGTAAGCAGCGCCTTTTTCCTTGAGTTGTTCTTTGGTCTTTTCTAAACCCTTTCCTACCTTGTTAGATAATCTTTGTCCTCCCATATTAGTAGCTCCAATTAAATCAATTATTTCTTTTCTATACATTGATAATCCAGTAGTTAGTATTATAACAGCCAAAAATGCACCAGATCCTGATGTGTTTGAAAGCACTCCTGCATATAAAACTAAAGATACAACCACTAACATTGTTATAGCAAAATACTTTAAAAAGGAGGATATTAATGTTTCCAACCATCCTAAAAATATCTTGCGTCCTCTCGTAGGCTCAATTGCAAACAATAAAAATAAGGGTGCAAAGGCCATCATAATTAATCCAACAAGTTTATAAGCACCACCAAATACTGCTAATGGTATCAACAATATAGAAGCGGCTATTACTGCAATGAGACTCATAAATGAACTTAATGTTCTTCCAAAAAATCTATTTTGACCAGACCAATTTTTCCAATTTGAATTATCTTGAGCCATTGGAACTATAATGTCATACCATCTTTCATCATAATAAGCTCCCCCGACACTATGTGGTCTAGTAGGATTATACTCATCACCTGAATGATTAATTGGATCGCTCATTATAGTCTTAAGATAAAGCTGATAAATTGCAACATTACATACAGTAGAATCGCTATTCAAATCCATGTTGAGAGCATATATAGAATCATTAATTGAATTTGTGCTTGCCAAATTAACACAGTATTGACTACCTTCTCCTGAAGGTAAATTAGCCCACAAAGAACCCCCTTCTGGCACATTATAAGTATAAAGTTCTGAATAAGGTGCTCCAAATTGCTCTTCAGCCCATGGCTCTAAAACAAAAGTTTTCCATATGGTACAATTCATTCCATTAACCATCATGTCAGCCCCATTATGTCCGGCAACTTGAGATATACATTCTACCCCAGCTAATAAACTTGGGGTAGTTACATTTCCCGACAAACAATTTTGTCCATTGAGCGCACCAAGCACACACGTTGTAATAGTTGATGTTACTTTTTGTGGTAATTCTGCGAGCATTTTGGGGGTAAACATTAAAGTAAGGCCAACAATAAATGCCCCTAATGACCAAATTGCAGAAGATAAAGCTTCTCTAAACTTCATTTGTATTAAACCTTTATATATAATAGTAATAGTCGTCATAAAAAAGGCAATTATTACAAGCGGCATATATAAACTATTGCGTAATACACCTATTAATCCATCATTTGGATCGCCAGCACCACCTATTATTTCAATAATACTTTCTGCCATAAAATCTTTGCCCAATAATCCAGTAATTACAAGATTAGTTAAATTAACTACTCCTCCTGATAGAGCAAGATTTATCCAAGATACAAAATCTCCACGACCCAGAATACATCCTTTTCTAGCAGACTTCAAGTTGTCTTGCACGCCAGAATCATTCCATGATGAACCCACTCTGTTTTCTCCTCGGTCAACCTTATCAGAATAAATCCAATCTCCTTCTCCTTCTCCATAATAGGAGGTGAATACTGTTGATTTGCTAAACACTTCCTCTACTGTCCACTTTCTATTAGGTTCATCTGGTTGTATTGCTCCAGCAAAAAAAGAATTCTTAGGATTCACTCTTCCCATATAACTTCCCATCTCAGAACAGAAGTTGAAGGCATTGGCTGCGCTGTGAGAATATCTTGCAGAAACTACACTTACCAATAAAATGGCTATTATAGTAAACATTATATATATTCTTTTTTTAATTATCATGTTCCATAAAGCCTCCTTTTAATAATAAACTCCTGTTTCACCTATATATTGAGATGCTCCTTCTCTTATGCCTAACAATTGACAATTGAAATCAATGTCATTATCAGTTAGAGATATTTTTGAAGCTCCTGGAAGTATTACATTCGGTGTTTCTTCTATAATCTCAATTTCAATGCCTTTGTATTTTGCATCTTGTATTGCTTTTTTAGTTGTTGAAGATAAGTTTAACTTAGCCATCAAATCAGGTAATTCATCTCCAGGATTAATATCTTTATTGTTCATAGTAATTGAGTGTGAACCTCTTACAAATGTGTTATCCGCATATCCATTATTTGTTCCGCCATGCATAAAGTAAACAGTTATATCTACATCTCTTCCTATAGATTCTTTATTACAATGACTCATATAACCATCTTTTATGACAGAAGGCCTAGCTATATTTTCGTAAACCCTAATAGCCTCAGCGGCAGCCTCTGCCTTTAAAAATCCTTGAGTATTTTGCTCTCTAATGCCAGCTTGGGCAGCCTTTCTGGCGGCGTCTACATATGAAGATTTCATCTGAAAGGCTTTTGAAATATCAAGTAGCATTCCACCTATAAGAAGAGTAGCCATAATGAGCATTATTCCAAGCATTATAATAGAGTTGCCATCATCTTCTTTACTTCTTTGTTTTATTTTATTTAACATATATCATTTCACCTCCATTACTCAATGCTCAATAGTTACCTCAGATACTGAAGATCCTTTAATTACAATTGCCCTAGCACTTGGGTCAGAGCCCTTACCTAAATTAAACATTCCAAACTTTCCGGCCAACCCATTGTAAATATAAGTAATATTGCACCACACTTCATCACCAGCTGTAATTCTTCCTTCTTTTGGGAAACATTCTACATTATTAATAATCACAGTTTTTAAATCAGGATGTTGGAAACTATTGGGAATTGAATCCCAAACCAATTGTTCTGGAGTATATCCTGAATCTCCTCTTACATCTCTAACTACAGTATCTACTCCACCATAAAGTGCTACAGATCTTGCACCATTTTCAGCTGCAGAACGCAATTGATTTTTAGTATTAAAATACAAACCAACATCAACAAAGGAAATAAGCATAATCATAATAAACCATGTCATAACCATAAAAGATATTGTGTTAGATGCCCCTTTATCCTCCTTAATTCTATTGAATATTCTCATTTATATATCCTCCTTAATTTATAATACAATTGTTATTAATGAAATATCAAAGGGAATGTCATAATGTCATTAACAACATTTACTAATAGCAATGTTATCTTGAGAGTTTCCTAAGTCTTTCTAGTTTCTCTCTTAATTCTTTGTTTTCGTTAGCATATCTAATACAGTTAGGACATTCTTCTAGCTCTGGAGGTTTACCCCAGCCATTATTAATTACATCTAAAATTGATACATAAAATCTTTTTCTAGCAATAACTGATAAATGTCTATCATTTTCGCTAAAAGGCAAATATCCAAATATTAAAAATCTCATGTAATCAGCCACGGTTATTGTGAGTCTGCCAGCCCTCCAACGTATCAAGTTTGCTTCGTTAAAAGTCACTCTACCTGACATTCTAGAACTTCTTCTAATTGTAGGCCTTTTTAATTCTTCAAGCATAGCCTCATATTCTTTTATTTTTTTACTAAGTACTAGTGCTGATTCATCATCACTTTCTTCCATTTCATCAAATAACCCATATGACTGTCTAAGATTTTTTTCAATAGCATATTTGTTCCATTTAATTGAATTCAATTCTTTAAGTCCTTTTTGAGCCCTTTCTCTCCATTCCTCAAGATCAATATCTCCTATTGCTCTACTTCTTACTAAGGCTGAAATTGTGACACTTTCTCCAGTATTCTTAATGCTTTTAATTTCTTTAGCAATGTTTTCTCTTTCTTTCTTGGAAATACCTAAAGATATTTGTTGGTCAAGCGGATTTTTCTTTCTAACTATAGGTTTATAACTAGGTTTATAATCATCAAATATCTTCAACAAGTCTTTTTGTCCTAAATTTTTTAATATTTCCATTCTAGCTTCATATGACAACAGATCATTGTCTGCCTTGTAAATTTTTTTCATTTTAAAAATCCTCCTTTAATGTTGACATGCGTCTAGCATTTTTTCCAAAACATCATAATCCGATTTATCAATACTTAAATTATATTTATTAATTATTGTAGTATATGTTTTAGCATATTGACAATGATATGCTTTATATGAAGGCACATATTTACTAGGCCCCTTATCTCCTTTGGTTCTATTTGATTTGGCTGAAGTTGCTAACAAGTTATCTAAATCATTCGCGAATGCTTTCTTTTTATCAAGACTCCAATTGTGTCCACCATTTTTTGCAGCGTAGCTCAAAGATACTACATGGTCAATATCTATATCACTTGAAGATGTCATCTGTCTTCCAGTATAAGGATCAATCCATTCTCCTGAATTTTCTGTATTTATTTTTCTTTGTCCATCCACTATTACTGGTTTTCCAATAGCGCAAGCTTCGTCATAATTTGTGGTTGAGTTCATTTTTTTATCTATATATATAACCGTATTAGGCTTTGCATCCCTATGAAGTATTTCATTTCTAATGTTCCAACACGGTTTGCCTTCTATGGTTGACCAGTGTTTCCATTCAGATCTTGAGTATTCTACATCCACAGGCTCATTAGATGTGATAGGTATCTTGTTCAATATTTCTAATGCTGAATCTTTTTTTATTATGCCAGCATTGTTTACATAAGGCTCACCTTTGATAGGTCCGCGATAACCCTTTGTTTCTCGATTAATAAATCCTTCGCCCAGTTGGTAATTAGAATTGTCTTCAATAACATTAGAGCCATCTTCAATAATAATTCCTTCATTTTGGCTATTTATTCCTTTTAGTATAGATACAATTCCACACTCATCAGAAGGAATACACTCAGAATAATAAGCAGCCTTATTCTTTGCAATTATTAAAGCCTCCTCTATTGAGTTTGCTCCCATTGCATTAATTACAGCAAGAATTACCCCAGCTACCACAACTAACCATATAGCACTTATCACTAAGTTGCTAAAGCCTCCTCTCTTGCGTTTATTCATAATGTCACCTCCTTCTTAATACAAGTTGCTCATTTATTGGGTCGCCTACAGATCCACCATAATTAAATCCAGAAACTCCTATCATGGCTAAATTTGTTAGTTGTGAAAAGTCCCCCATTTTCAATTCGCCACCAGGCATTTCTTCCAGAAGCATTTCTAACTGGTCACCTGAAGTCCATGTTATGATAGTTTCATTTTTGGCATATTCCTGCTTCATTTCTTGAATAGCTGTTGCCAATAATTCATATGTTGGGGCTTCAATTGTCATTCTATAATTACCAGATACCCAAGGATGATTGTCTGTGTTAAGTTCATGATCTAATTTATCTATATCATGTTGAGTGTCTATGACTGTAGAAGACGCTCTTTGTCCCGAACCAGAGAGATTTTTAAGTTCATCTTCATTTTCTAATTTTTTCTTTTGTAAGTCTTTTTTCATCTTTTCTATTGGCATTAAAGTTAATCTAGAGTTCATAGTAAATGGTAATCCCATTATTGTTGGCAAATACATGAAGGGGTCTATACCTCCAGGTTCACGCATAGAATCTGACGGAAACTTAGAAAATGACAATGTAGCTCTATATCCTTCACGTTCTTCTTTGCCAACCATTTGTTTTATTTTTAAATACCTTCTGTGGTCTTCAATAATGGCGCCTGTTTCTAAAATAATGTCACTAAGCCCTACTCGTTCATCATGATTTACTTCTAAATAAGGTGAAGGCATAGATGGATAAAGTATTTTTTTCATTATTAACAATATTTCCTCTGAACTTAATCTAGTACCTCTAAGTGTACTTGTATATATAGCCCTATGGACTTCATATTCATCTTTATTTGCTCTATTTCTTTCTATAGTAGTTATTTCTTCGTCTGGCATTACTAATAGAGAACTAATTCCTTTTTTTAAAAGCTCATAGGCTTCTGCGAACCCAAAATCTAACATATTTACATCATCAAAAGATATTGTACCTCTTGTAAATAACTTAACTCCCAAATAAACAACCTTTTTTTTATAACTGCGTCTCTTTATAGCCCTAGTTTGTTTTCTTATGAATTTCTCAAAAGTCATTAATCTATTATTTTTACCATTCCATTGGTCATATATTTCAAACATTTGATCTTCCCAAGAATCTACATTAAAAGGCGTATTTGTAACTAATATGTGTAAATCTACATTTCGTCCTGCTCTTTGAGATAATCCTGACAAAGCTATCATAATGTCATTAGCTAATTTAGCTCTTCCTGAATTTGTTAAAAAATCATATGGTACAGACCCTATTTTATAATATGCCCAAGCTTCTTTTTTGCTAAATACAACATTACCCACTATTCCCACTGCTGGCAAAGCCATAGCCATTTTACTACTTGTCTTGACCTTCTTTTTACTTTCTTTTTTATTTTTACTCATATTTGAATTCCACTCCTATCTTTTTTAAGTTATATTAATGAATATCATAAAGGACCGGTTCCTAATTATCTGAACCGGTCCTTTGATTAATTTGTACTTAAAAAGAGATGCTAGATGTAATTGCATCTCTTTGTTAAGCATTATTAAAACTTAAAATTCTGTAGCACTTGTATCATTCCGCCTGCACCCTCACTAGATCCGCCTGATTCAAGGGCACCAGAGAAAGCTTCTGCTATCTTGTAAAATACTCCATTTTTCCCAAATAGCCCATCAGCATTAAACACTAGTAATGCAACAACAGCTGCAATCCCTAGAAATGAAGCAAGTTCCCTAAACTGTCTTGAAACTATAAATTTAATTGCAAAACCTGCTACAATTATAAAAAAGGCAGGGCCTATCCAATTAGATACCAAAGTAGACTGAAGTTCTCCTAAACCGGCATCTCCTAATAATAATAATGTGTGCATAATATTTACCTCCTGTTTTAAAATGTTTATATTACATTAATAATATCAATTTATTGCCAAAATATAATTATGTTGTATTATTTATCAATTAATATTGCCACCTTTCTTTAAGTGTCATCAAATCTTAGTTATTGACATGTATTTTAACGCTTAGTTATTGACATGTATTCTAATGAGTATAAAATGTGTAAGGTACGAATGAAGATACTAAATACTTACCTTCTCCTTGAGGGTTGACTCTCATGACATACTTAGCAGTATATTCAACTTGATGATTGTCTCCCGACGCTATGGTATCTATCCATTTAACTGTAAGATCTACTCTATATATCCCATCATCACCGTCATATATAGTTCTTTTGATGGCTGATCCTGGTGGGCCATTAAGTTTAACTGTCCCCCCAAATCCATTATATAATGAAATATCATTTTTATCTGATATATATTGTTTAATAGAATCATGTGACGCTATAGACGAATTAGCATATGCCTCTACAAATCCATTAATAGTTGGGTTTATGGCTGGGCCTATTTGTTGATTAACTTTACCATTTCCAAATGGAGCTCTTGGGGGCACGTCTGAAAGCCTACTTATATTGCTTGTTGGAATAATTGAGGGGCTATCAGGTGTTATAGCTAAGGCGTCAACATCTTTGTCATAATATACATTTATAGCAAAGGATAACCATCTTCCATTTGTATCCTTGCCAAAAGTATCTGTGCCATCTGTGTTAGAAACATAAGCATTCACTTTAAATAATGCTGAATAATCAGTAAGCATTTTCACATCGTAAACTTTTGGATCTATTAAGACATGTTGTTTAGCTTCAGTCCCTAATCTCATATTCATCTTTTCATAACCAACTGTAGCAAATCCACTTTCTCCATAAAAATAACTTAGTATATCATTTAATTCTGGTCTAGTTCTATCAAATGTTAAAAATGATTCCATAAAGCTTTCTACAAAGGCCTCTCCTCTTTCTCTAGGAAAATCTGTTAGACCTGCTCCTTCTTTAGCAAATCTCTTTATTTGTTCGCCGGTATATACATGACTTGGGAAAAACGTGTTTTTCAATCCAAATAAGAATAACAATAAAATAAATGACATTATTATAAATCTCATTATTTTAGTTGTAGCTAACTTATTTTTTCTATCATCAAAATCTGAAGATTTAATTAATCTTTTAGATCTTTTCCCACCAAAAGGAATTAACTTTTTATTTTCTTTATCAATGAACTTCCTTTTTTTATTGTTTTCTAAGTCTTCTTCGTAATCTGGATTATAGTCATTTTCATTAGCCAGATAATCATTGTCATCATTATAATCCATAGTAGGTAAATCATTATCATCTTTCAAATTATTAACTTCTTCATATACGTCCTCATTTAAATTATCATCTTCGCGATCTAAAACCTCTTCAACATTTACATCTTCAAAATCGCTTATTTCATTATCATTTGATTCATTAATAGGGGGCATATCAAAAGCTGGCAAACTATTAACCTTGTTATTTTTATTATTTTTGCTTACATTGCTTAACTTTGGTAGTGACATTATTCATCCTCCTTACTGTTATAAACAATATCATATTTACATGCAATTAACTTTAATCAAGTTTAGGCAAAACAATATCATTACTTTTTTTGCTAATCTTTTTGTTATTGATTAGATTATCTATTGATGTTTTATTCTTTTGAACATTTAACTTTTTAAATATATCTAATTGAGATATATCCTCTCCATCTATTAACTCATCATTTATTTCAACTTCTTGAGTTTTTATTGCAAAATCGGAGTCATTTATAGATAATTTTGGTTCGTATTTAATTGCATCTGGTTGCATATCATTTATTAAATCTTTTTCTATATCTTCAATTTTCCAATCACCATCATCTTCATTGTTTATTTCTATTGATTCATCAGAATATTCATTTATTATTTCAGATTTAATTTTTTGAAACTCGGAATCTTCACCTTGAGGTATAAATATTTCCCTCTTGAATTCTGTTGGTACCCCTTGAGCCGTTTCCTCAGCAACAACTACGTGAACCTTTCTTGCTAAGGCTCCACCACTTCTTTTAAATCTGGGGTCATCTGATGATTTATTAATTACATAAGCAGTGGCTTTGAATCCATTTGACTTTACAGGTGATTCTAATGATTGAAACTCAGAAGGCGGAATTAACCAGTCTTCTTTCACGTCCTTACTAACCATTGCTTTATCTACTGACATTAATCTATATTTAATTAATCTATTATTAGATTTTGATGTAGTTTTATATTCATATCTTTTTGTTTTACCTATAATCTTAGACATTTTTTCTGCCGTGTCATATCCCGAACCGTCATGAAATATAAAGTTGGCACAAGTATCTATAATAGAGTTAGCCATAGCTTCTCCTTGGCTAGCTGCAGAGGATACAATCTGATCTATTGATTGTAATGATAATGTTATATACATTTTGGAACTACGTGCCTTCTCTAGGTTGTCCTTGACCGTAGCTGGGTCCAAAGTTTGAAACTCATCAATATATACACCAAATTGAGTAGTATCCCCCCTGGCGTTCTTTAGGGCAGATACCCGAGATAAATCTGACATAACTATCGAGCCAATATATTGAGCAAACTCAGGTTCTTCTTGCTGGTTGAAAGAGAATAATACTATTGGAGCATCTTTTGATGTCGCTATATTCATTAAATCAATATGGTATTTACTGGCACCCGTGGCTAGCCAATCGCCATAATTAGATACGATTAAAGTTCTTGCAATACTTAATAATTCTACAATTTGAGCCCTTAGATCAGACTTAGTTTTTGAAGATAATTCCTTATATAAATCAATTAAAGTGTTGTATCTACGAACATCACCAGCGCTTAGCTTACCTGCCTGCATATCTTTAGCCATTAATTCAATCATTTTTTTAAAATTGTTTAAATTTAATGCTGATACAAATTGAGCCATTCCTCCACTGTCCCAATCAATTTCTGGGACATCTTGTCTAGATGTTCTTTCTAATAAGAAAAATAGTGATTGAAGAACGTCTTGAGTTCTTTTCTTAAATACTTCTGAAGCAGTGTCCCAAGTTCTCAAATTGAGAATCATATCAGCTTTTGCAGTTGCTCCACCTGTTGACAAAGGGTCATAAGTTGACTGGTCATCCTTGTAGGGGTTTTTATAGCTACCAGGTTTGCCACTTACAAAATGAAAAAACTCTCTTTCACTTTCCTTTGCCCATTTAGAAAGAAAATAAATGAGATCCGGTGATTTCTTGAAATCTATTACACATATTGGGTTTCCTACCAAAATGTCATTTTGTATCAATGAAAGCATAGTGACAGTATTATGTGTTGGTATATAGGATCTAGTTATTAAGAATAAGCGTGAACTTGAATCTACAGTAAAACATAAATAATCTTCTGGCTTACTTTTGATTTTTTTTATTTTAAGTATTTTATGAGTTAATGGCATGCCGTCTATTGAATGTTTTATAAAGTATTTAGTATTGTGAGAATAATTGTTTAACAGATCTCTGGTACATACTGTGTTTCTTTCGTTAACATGGCCAATATTCCATAAATGGTCACCACAAGCTTTAACCACTTCTCCATTATCGAAAGTTATTTCATAATGGTCTTCAGTCATAGGTTGATAAATTGCTTCAACTTTTGTATGATTTCCAGATTCATCATAAATTATATCTCCCACTTCAATTTCCCCCACCGTTGTCCAGCCTTTATTTCTACATCTTATTTCAGTGTCGATGTGCAATGCTTTTCCTGAACCTGTTTTACCAGTTATTAAGGTGTGAGCCATAGCTTCAGTATAATATCTATATATTATAGATGCCTTATTAGCACTTTTCATATCTAATGTACCTTCTAAATCTCCATTTTTTACAGGCTCTTCTATTACTCCTATAGGGGATTTTTCATAATCGAATTCTTGTCCATTTTGTAATGATTCTACATTTTTCTTTTTTCTCATATTGTCAAAAGGAGTTGGTTTGTATTTAAATCCATAAGCCCATCCTCTAATTTGAGTGTATTCTGGATATCTTTTTAAATCTAACGCCTTATACAATATTATTACATATCCTAACACTATCCCCACGATTAAAGAAATATAAATATAACTTAAAATTATCTCCTTCCAATTGTTTTTAAGTCTGCTAATGTTAGTAATTAAACTCAGATTACTTAGAGGACCGGATGAGAATGTAATCAATAACATGAGTATGATAGTAAGTGGAATTGCCGTAATCTTAGGTTTCCATTTAAGTGTTCTCATAAATACAAAGAATATAATAATTCCAATTAATGCAGAGGGGGCTAAAATTACAGCAATAAATATTGCTATCATTTTAAAAAAGACTGGTGAATTACTTTTAAAATCATTATCTTCTATATGTGATTCATCTTTCATGTGAAAATTCATTAGTAATTAACACCTCCTATTTGAGTTGTGTTATATTTATTATACATATTTAACACTTTTGCTATCTTGTTTGGATCTGTAATATCAATTATAGAGCTCAATGCTTTAGCCGCTTTCATCTCCTTAATTTCTTCATCATATAATAGATTTGCCCTATCAAATAAATATTTATATTGAGATATTGCAGACTTTATATCTTCTTTAGGATCTTCTAAGAATAGTTTATTTTGCAAAGCTATAGCAAAATCAGAATCACTATAATCTTCAGCAATAAATCTCCACTTATTGTTAGCCTTTTTGTTTTTCACATACACTTTACCCAATTCATCCAAAAACTCATGAAATTTTTTATGTTTTAATTTAGGAGTTATGGGAATCAATTCATCTGGCATTCTAACTAACAAAGCTAAAGCGCTAAACATACATAAATCAGCTTCGTTATTTACATTTAATTTAATTTTGGGATTTAGTTTAATATTATTTGATTCAACCTTTTTTATATAAGTTTTATTGGCTTCAATTTTATTATATATTTCTTTGACATTATCTATAGATATTGCACTCAATATTGAAGCTTTACTTAGCATACTATCAATTATAAAGGACTCATCTGAGTGTTTCGCAAACTTGGCCACTTCTGCTACAAATTTATGTCTATTGTTTACGTTTATTGAGTCTCCAATATTTCTCAATATTGAATCTATAACGAAATCATGCAATGGAACAGCTTTATCAATCTCTTTCTTAAGTGATTCAATTCCACTATTTATTATATAATCACAAGGGTCTCCCCCTTCCTTCAGCAATGTTGCATAAGCACTTGAATGTAAAGATTTTGAGGTTGTGAAAACCTTGATGGCGGCGTTTACTCCAGCTTCATCTCCATCCATTATAAATATTATTTTCCCATTACTGCCAACCATTCTTAATAAAAGATTAGCATGTTCATTTGTAAATGCTGTTCCTGAAGTTGCCACTACGTTTTTAATCCCATTTTCAAACATTGATATTTGGTCAAATTGTCCTTCTACTACATGAATAATGTTGGTTTTTCTTGCCTCCTGTTTAGCAACGTCAGCACCAAATAATATGGACTTCTTGTGGAATACGGGGCTCTCCTTGCCGTTAACATATTTGCCTAACATCTTATCATCTTCGTATATCTTACGCGAGGTGAACGATACTGGACGCCCCAGGTAGTCAGCTAAGGTAATCATTAGTCTACCGTGAAAGAAATCCCATGGTGGTCTATCTTCAAAAAACATAACTAAATTAGAATCTTTTATGTTTTTATCAGAATGTCCTTTAGTTTTCAAATATTCATATAATTTATTGGGATTTTCTAGCGAATATCCATATAATTCATTATTTTCATCTAGCCCTCTATTTATTACTTCTTGTTTGGCTGGATGAGTATAATTTAATTGTTCATAATTATATCTAAAGAAGTCTTTAGCATCTGACATTATATATCTGATAGCATTTATATCATGAGCAGATTCATTTGGTATATTGTTATTTAGTTTAATTCCCTTTTCTTCTGCTAACATTTTTAATGCTTCATTGAAATTAATTGTATGCACGTGTTCAGCGAATGATATTATATCTCCACTAATTCCACATCCCCAACATTTATAGTTTTGAAAGTCTTCACTAACATGAAATGATGGAGTTTTTTCATTGTGGAATGGACACAAGCCTTTCCATGATTCTTTACCTGAATTTTCTAAATGAACTCCATTAATTTTTATATAATCTACTATATTGTATTCATTTTTAATTTTTTGTATTGTTTCCTTAAAACTCATGCAAAAGGACCTCCTATCATTTATGTAAATATTATACTAAAGTAAAGTCAAACAAAAGACAGCATATTTTGAGCTGTCTCATGTAAACTTTCAATATTTACAAGTATTTTAAATATTAGGAAGAATTATTTTTTTCAATAATTCTTTTTTACTCCATTCTTCTATTTCTTCACTTGTGTAATATAATATAGATCTTTGCATAAATAAATATATAACTCTATAATAAAATGTACGATTTTCATATTCAACTAACATTGTATCTTCATTACTTTTGCATTTGTCTATTTCTATGGTATCATGTATTGAGGTTATCAATAAAGCTCCTAAATTAGGTCTTATGTCTCGAGTCAAATCGCTAATTTCTCTCATTATTCATTCACCACCCAATCTTGATAATTTCTATCAATTTCTGCATATTTAGAAAGCTCATCTAACTCACATTGAAAATAGTTTTCAACCATCCAATCAGCAAATGTTTCTGTTTTTATTGAAGGATTGTTCAACATTGCATGCCAGGGAAGCACCTTTAATTTCTCCTCATTGTTTTTTAAAAACTCCTCAGCATATTCCTGTTTTAATGATGGATGCTTAAGTGCTATTGTTTTAGTATATAAATCTTCACTATTATTAACGACATGAATTATATCTTTATGTGTTAATGAAGGATTTAACATAATATGTCTTCTTGTTTCAATATGATATTCTTCAGGACTTTCATATATTACTTGATTTATAAAATCTTTAGGTAAATTAGGGTTTTGCAGAGCTACACCCAGTATGCCCCAGTCGTCTTCAATTAGTAATTTTCCTTCTAGTATGTCAATAATTAAATCCACATTGTCGGTAGTTTTTATCATATTTTTTAATTCAACTTCATTTTCAGGCAAATCTTCATGTTGATATGTTATTTTAGTATAATATTTTGTTTCCAATATGTCATACATAGCCACCTTGCTTGCTGGCAATAATTTATAATTATTTTCTAATTCCTTTTGCGAGTTCATTAAGGCCTCACTGTAAGTATCATAATGATTTTCATTACCATAATTACCACCATATGGACATTGTCCGTTTTTAGCCCTACATATACTTGGTATTCCCGTATTGGGATTTATGTGATACTTTTTCATAAAGCTCCTCCCTTATTTGCATATATTTTATTATATAATTACACTTCTAATAATTCCGAAACCTCACCCAGTTGCTCCTTGAATACATCATATGGTTTAATAGCATTTGCAGCTATAGAGGTAATTAGATTTATATTAATGTTATCTTTAGATGACTCTGGTAACTTCTCCCAGACATCATTTAAAAACTCCTCTAACAATTCTAATGTAACTAATCTGTATGATTGTTTCCACCAATTCCTATCTCTTGTCACCGAAACTTTGTCGGAGGATATATTGACTATTGAACTTATAATTGCTCTATGTGGTTTAAGGGCTTCTGCCCAAAGCTTACTAGCTCTCAAGGTGGATACTTTTCCTCCTGGGAAAACAGAATTACCTCTAATTACTTCTCCATCATCTTTAATTGAATATCTTCTTCTTCCCTTCCAATTTTTAGAATCTATTATAATAACAAAGTTACCTATGATTAACACATGGTCAGTATCCCCACCATCAAATACTCCAGTTTCTTCATTAAATTCTTCTTGTCCATAAGTTTTTAAATGTACTGAGTCCACTAATACAACATTTGGTTTATCTTTCATCCAATTCAATAAAAGTCTAGATGTTCTATGTTCACCTTCTAGACCAGCTTTTGCCAATCCTGATTCAATTCCTTTATCTTCATATATTGGATTACTTATTTGATGAGTTAAACTTGCACCACTGGAGCCAAAATATCTTCTATTATCATTTATCATTTTTTCAATCATATCTAGTTGTTTATTATTGCATAAAATTTTTTTATTATTTCTATTTACTTTAACCATTATCACACCTCCGGTATTATTTAAATATCACCTTTTACAAAAAATAAAAGATGTTAGGATATTTACTCACCCTAACATCTTTCGAATATTTACATTTACAATATTTTATTGCATTTCATCTTCCAGTTGACTAAGAAATTCAAAGAATGATTTAATTTCTTTAATTTCATCATTTGAACCTGTGGCCTTTTTGATAAATTGTAAAAATGAAGTAAAGTCTTCATCACTTATTGGCTTTGATTCTATATAATTTATTCTATCAAGTTTAATGTGTTTATAATCATTATCTTGAGTTTTAATAATAATTCCTGGATCTTCATCATTGTCATATATTTCAACAACTACGCCTTTACATTTTTTATTAGAATCATATTCTACATAAATTGCCTTGTGATTCATTGACATAACCACTTCTTTATCAATTAACCAATTATCTTCTGTTTCTTCATCTTCTGTTTCTTCATCTTCTTCATCTTCTTCATCTTCTTCATCTTCTGTTTCTTCATATTCTTCAATAATATTCCAATTTACTATTCTACTTAATTTTATGTGTTTATATTCAGAGGTTTCATTCTTCATTATAATTCCTGAATTTTTTCCATCAATGAACACATCCACAATAATACCTTCAAATTCTTTATCATCATATTTTACTGATAATAATTTGTTGAATAACTCCATTGCTTTATCAGTAGATAATTCATTATTTTCTTCGTCATCGTCATCATCATAGCAATCATCTTCGTAATATTCTTCATCATAATCGTCGTCATAGCAATCATCTTCATCACAATAGTCATCAGTCCAATCATAATCACAATCATCATATTCAGGATAAAATCTCATGTGTTCTTCGGATGCGTCAGTAACCTTAAGTATTGTATATTCACATACACGCATTTTTTGGGAATCACATTCATATGGCACAGACACTACATCTCTTGGATTAACTTTTACTAACAATAAGATTGGTGCCCAGCTTACTGCGTAATCTCTGGTTCCTACGTGTAAACCTGTTGAGCAGCTTACTTGAGGGTCATATTGAACTGCTGAACGAGGCATTTTAATTGTGCTACCCACTTTATTAGGAATTCTCCCAGTAATTTCAACTCCATCTACAATAGCTGTGCCAGAATGTACTGATTCTGGATTTAATATTGTACCTTGACAACCTCTATATCCTATAATACACCCATCTTCAGTTATTCCAAATCCGTTACCAGCCTCATTTTCATATTCCATCCATCTGAAAAGTTGTTTTCTAATATCTTCATTAACATTTTGATGTAAGTTATCTAAGAACGTTACATAAGACTTCCACAACCTTTCATCTTTAGGAACGTTACTTTCGTCTAACAAAGATAACATGTGACTTGACAAAGCCTTTTCCAATATGAAATCTCCAAATTTTAATATGCCACCGTATAATGATAAATTATTTGATAAGTAAAGGCTGTTTTCAATTTCTTTTTTAACCTTTGCTACAGGAGACATCAATGCATATAACTCATTAGCTGTATCTGATATATCTAAATCTGGTGTTTCAAGTAATTTAATTATTCCATTGTAAGCATCTTGTCTGTCTTGTTCACTCACTTTCAAGGGTACCAGTTCACCGTCAACCATAAATGTGGCCTCAATTGTTCTAATGCCTTTATCTCTGTCTTTTGATAAATCAATAATTTTTATCATGCTTATTCCTCCTTAGTTATGATTACATTGTTATTAACATATATATATCATATCATACATACAGCAACTTGTCAACAAATTTATTGTTATTGTTTTTATTATACCATTTATTTGAACAATATGTTTATTTTAGCAATATGTTTATTTTAACAGACATCAACTAAAAGTCGATGTCTGCCATTCTATTTATCACAGATTTAAAAAATTCTACATAAGATAAAACGTGAGACTTAACAACATTATTATAGGCACTTGAATTATTTGATGATTCGTATGCTTTCAAGGCAGCTCTTTTATTGACAACTATATCTATTTGGTCATAATCAAACTCAATACTACCATCTTTATTGATTATTAACTTATTTTGATAAGATATTGATGATATGTCATTAATCAAATCATAATATTTTGAATCAATATTTCTTAATAAGTGTTCAATGGCTGAATCTTCTAATCTCCATCTTGAATAATAATAATTATCTTCGTCAAATTTATATTTACTCATAGAATCAAGCATAATTTCTGGAAAGCTAGGTAAATCAATTGCAGCAATCTTTGCAATTTCATATACTTTTACAAATTCTGCCCTTATATTTTCGCTTAAAGTTTTACTATTACAACCAAAAATTCCTGTCAATAATCTCATAATTGACTTTTCATTAGAATCAACTGAATCATTTCTAATAGCGTTTAACTCAACTACATTATTATGAACAGTATCTTTATACATTTGTGATTGACCCGCATAATCTGATATAGGATCTCTCATTACATCACCTAAGGACATCAATATTTTTATATCACTTATTGTATGATTACCACAAGAAGTGTAAAGTTGAACATTATTTTTATCATAATCATTTTTATTGCAATACCAAGCATGCATTTGATTAAGTCTTCCTTTTTTAATAGAGTAGTCTCTAGTTATTATTATGAGATTATTCTTTTGTGAGTTTACTTCATTTACATTTACATAAAGAGTTAAATCACTCGTTTCATAATTATACTTTGAAAATTTAGTTGACAATTTTGGTGATAAGACATTTTTTTCTACTTTATTTTCTGCTCTATATTTTTTCAATTTGTCCAATGCACTTTCAACATCATATATTTTCATATTAACATTATCGAGTCTTGCATTTTCAATCATTTTATTAATTTCACTTTTGGTATGCTTAGTGTATATTAATATAGAATTATATTCTTCATTAATTACATCTTCATTAATCATTCTAAAGATTGATTTTCTACTTGATTTTAATCTTTTAATATGAAATTCATTTTCAACATCTGTTATAAATGCAACTTTAACATTTTTGTTATCTTTATAATTATACATTAAAATCATTAAATTTATCATTAATATATCAAGTCTGTGACTTTCACTGCCTTGTTTATAATTTAATATATTGTCTATTTCTATATTTATTGTAGATATATTTTTTTCTTCGAACATTCCATATGAAAGATCATTTTCCATTGTAGCATTTGTTACGCTCTTATAATAACGATTCTTTTTTTCTTCTATTGCAATAGTTGGCTTAGCTTTCTTGGGAATATAATTTAATAAATTATTTATATTAAACCCAGTTTCTTCATGAGTAAAGTCATCATAATTAAAACTTCTTGGGATACTTGAATATTGGCTCACTTTGCTATTATTGATAACTGAAAATTTATTATCTTCAATTTTTGTCCAACGTCTTTGGAACTGCAATAATTTGCCCATAACTTCTTTAAAATCTTTTATATCTAAATTATTGATTCCTTTAGTTAAGTCTTTTGTAAATTGATTAGATTTAACATAAGCTATGATTAATTCTTCTAGCCTTGAGTATCTATCATTATCAAGTATAGCATCTCTTGAGGAGTTAAATCCGACAATTCCAGCCTTCAATTCAACAACAATATCGTTTTCTTTTTTATAATATCTACTTCTACTTTTGGGCGAGCTGTATGCCCAGCCACCAATTAGATATTTCACTGAGCTTTTTATATCTCCTTCAGTAATGTTAGTCATTAATTTGACTGCACTTTTATTATTTATCCAGACGCGGCCATAAATTTTCTCTTTACCATTTAAAATTAACACATTGTCAGATATAAGTGCATATTTATCATTATTAATCAATACTCCATCTACATACAAATCTACATCTTTATCTATGGGAGTTTCTTTATATTTATCAATATTTTGACTAAACTTTTGAATATCTTGATTACTAACTGGTATAGATACTGTGGTTCCAGAAGATTCATCTGTTATTACTGAATCAATTATTTTAATATAATTAGTCATTTCTTCGCGAGCCACTATGATAGTCGTCTTTTGTCCATCCTTAATAGATGTTACAGTAAATTCTGTTCCGTAAGATAGTGGTGATTTTGCACCTAACCCATAAGCACCTATTTGTTCTAAATTGTCAATTTTAGTAGATGCTCCATATTTTGAATAAATGTTTTTTAAATCATCATATGTCATTCCAATACCATTATCTTTAATTATTAATATTGGATTTAAATCTGTTGGAGAAAATATTCTAATTTCCGGTTGCTCACCCGAATGAGACTCTACAACTGCGTCCATAGCATTTGAAATTGTTTCTCTAACAGTAGCTTGAATTGGATCTTCATATAATTCTGTAAGTCTTTGGATTAACAATCCTGAAGCTAATGCACTCGATGTATTTAATGTCATTTCAACTTTTTCTGCCTTTGCTGATAATAAAACCTCTTTTTCTAAATTGTTTATTTGAGTTAATTTACTCCTTACTGAATTTGTCATAATTAATTCCCCCTGTTTTGATTTGTTTTGATTATATATACATTTTATCATGTATTTCAATCTTTGTCAACCTTTACTAACAATATTTGATTTATTTTGATTATATATATATTGTATCACATATTTTAATAGCTGTCAACCTTTGATAACAATATTTGATTTATTTTGATTATATATATTGTATCATACACTTTAATAGCTAACAACTCTCATATTCATCTTGTCTAATTATTTTATCACAATAAAAAAGAACCATTAAGGTTCTTTATTATCATAATTCATCGCTCAATAAGTTAAATTCTATCGTTTTCATTCTTACTCATTAATTTTCATCAATTCATCAATAGATTTGGTGGATATATTTTCTTGAGGTATGTTTAACATTGTTATTATTTTATCTAAATCTCGACTGTTTTTAACCTCAATTTCCATGTATGGATAAGAATAGGTTTTTTTATCCCAGATATCAAATTCTAATTTAACATTTTCTAGCCAGTAAGATTTCCTATGTTTATAACCCACTTTAACATCATCAAATCCCAAATGTTTAAAAATATTCAACATGACATCTTTGTTTTCAATGTTAACGTTGAATTCTTCGTTGGCTTTAATATTGCCAGGAGAAATGTTATTTTTTAAAGTTAAGGTTGATATACTATTATTATTCATTAAATCCTTAGTTTCTCTTATTCTAACATATGCATCTAAATAAGACTTAATGGGTTTATCTTTAGAATCTATTAATGTGTTGACTTGATTTTCTTCGCCAATTAGTTGCCCACCTAGGGCTATTACCTTTTTTTCTAATTCTACTGTATTCATTCCCAATACTTTTACTTCTAATTCAATCTCCATATTACATCTCCTTTACAAATGAGATTATCATGTTGACTTATTTTTCATGAGTTAATATCTTCAACGTCAGCTAAATTGAACCTCACTAAAGGGGCTTTAACCCAACCAACTTTTTTGGTTTTTATAATTTCCTCAATTAAACCCGCTTCTTGAAGGGCCTCTAGCATCCCTTCGCCTTCTGAGTAATTTTTAACATATGCTAAATCAGGTTCGAGTAATATTTCATCAGTATTTATAGTTATGTTAGCTACATATGAACCATCATTCTTATCAATCAATATTAATGCTAAATTGTTATTATTTTGATAGCGGCTTTTTTTAACTACACAATCCCACTTTTCGTATTTCAGCTCTTTCATCTTATTTCCTCCTTATATATAATCATATTGATTTATACTTAGAATATTTAATTTGCTTTGGTTATGCGTATCTAGCATTTAATTGTATTGTAGCAATAATTTTACAATTTAAATCATTAGCAATATTTTCTAATTCTTTTAATTTATTATCAAATTTAAAATAACAGCCATTTGATGAAGCGATACTTGTTTGTAAATGATCTATAAAAACTAAATCTAATCCATTTTTTCCATTTGATAATTCAATCATCTTCTTTTTAAGTAAATTATCTTCAATTAAATTGCTATTTAACATTGTGATTTTAGCCTCATTTAAAAAATCAATAATATATTTTGACTTTCTATTATCATTGACTTTTTCCCCAATGATTTTTTTAAACACTTTGTCATCATATAAATATGTTATTAATTTATTACTTAATTCAGCTTCTGTAGCTTCTTTGAGTAATATTAAAATTGATTTGTCTTCTGAAATAGCTTTTATTATCTCTTTTGTAAGATATTTATATTTACCAGAGCCAGCCACGCTAGTTAAAATATCTAGTCTCTCATTATTAATATTATGATTGATAAACTCTGAGTATTTTTTTGTAGTTGAAATAAGTGAAGGACATGGTATATAACCATCAATCTTATCATCTATTTTGCCATGATGAACGTTATTACAAAGCATTACAATATTATTTTTACTTTCTAATTGAGTAGAATTTTCACATGCTTTTGATGTTGAATTAATTGTATTCATTTATATGCTCCTTATATTGTATTATTGGTTGTTTCATTGCAATTTTCATAAATATAATTTTATCATATATCTAATTATAGGTTTTATGCTCAAATTTGCAGTTGATGCCTATCATATATTCCCTTTAGCCCTCTGCGTATGATTTCACTTCTCATTAGTTTAAACGTTTGCTTGTCCCTATATTCCATATATCCTCCGCCACTTTCTAGAAAACTCATGATATTCAAAAGATGCCCATCAGTAATTTGATCCATCGTATATGATTTACGATTAATATCTTCCCATACTATTTTATCAGACATGATTTCACTCCCTTATTTATTGTATAGTCTTTTCAATCATTAGTTCTATTGTTTTTGAATTTCAAATTTAGCTGCATCTTCTATTTTTTTAAAAAATATCACCATTTTTTCTACTTTCTTAGTTATACGTTCATTCGCCCTGCGCCCTTCTTGAAAATAATATGCAAAATGTTGGTTTTAGGTTATATTTCGCTTTCAGTTAATTGTTTGGGTAAATAGCTTTCTAATATCATTATCTTGATTTCAGTTTCGTTAATCAAGTCCTCTCTGTTAGCTTTTTTAAAAGCTTCTAATGAATCTCTTTGCTGTCTTAATTCTTTACTCATTATCGTATATATATCTTTTTCACTTATGGAATCCTCAGTTAACTTGTTGTCTCTCGCAAAGTTTTGTATATTACCTCTTATCATTTGTATTAATCCAACTCTTATGCTATCTTTTTCTATCAAAGATTCTTTATAATCCCTTTTTAATTCTAATATTATTTTATTTCCCATTTTAATATTCTCCTTAATTTA
>DUQJ01000041.1 GCA_012837865.1 Clostridiales bacterium
CAAGAAACAGAATCTTTTATTTCCTTTATATTTATATTTAAGCTTTTATTTTTATACTTTAATATATCCTCTTTAAGCTTTTCATTTAAAAATAAGTATTCTAAAATCATATATATTCATCCTCACTTCTGACTTCTAAGCTTTTATTGATAAAAAACGTTACTAAATATTCATCTAAACTCAGTATATTTTTAGTTAAATATTGTTGCTATAGTCTAACGATTATTTATATGCCACTTTCAAAATATTAACATAACAATCACTGATTATATGATCTATGATTTCCACTAACGTCCCACGTATTCCTGATGTCTCGTAGCCTTAGATAGCTCCTATCTTAGGCTACGGGATATTAGGAGTACTATGTTAGTAGATGGATAATATCCCAAAAGCTTATGAATAATACTTATATTAGTATTTTTTAGTTTTGCTCAACTGCGTTTTATAATAGCTTTAGACAAACTCATCTTTATCTTTTTTGAATATAATGTTGATTAATTTTCATCTAATTCTATTAAATCAATTAACTCATTATTCAATTCTTCTGAAAAATTATATACTGTATGTGTATCTTCAACTTCCATTAAAGATCCTATTCCACCCTCTAGCAACCATAAGTAGAGTTCTTTTGTACTATCATCTTCATAAATAATTTCTAAATCATAATCTGGTTCTGTTATGTCAACAATACCCTCTTGTTTAATAGCATCATTTATTATGTTTTTTACTATTTCAAGTATTTCTGTATCATTTGTATTGCTAAAAGATATAAATAATACAGAGTTTTCTTTTTTAAATTTATTAGATTTAAAAATATTAACTTCTTTTATTTCTCTTTTTAACTCCAACTTATTATCTTGTTGCTGACAACCTAACAAAACAACTGACATTAATAATAAAGCTATACCAAGTCTCATAATTTTCTTCATTTAAAACCCTCTTTAAAATATATTATCATGTCTATTTAAACTCTAATCATTTAAATTTTACTCAATTCTTATTGTAATAACCTCAATAATGTTTAAGTTTATATTTTATGACTCAAGATCTATAACTGCGCAACAAAGGCCATAGCAATCAATTATAATTCCACATACAGGCACCAAATACATAAGATCTGTCTACTAACGTCCCACGTATTCCTGATGTCTCGCCGCCTTAGATAGCTCCTATCTTAGGCTGTGGGATATTAGGAGTACTATGTTATAAGATGCCATTCATTGCTAACAACAGATATCACCATAGATTCCCCCACCTTCTGCATCACAATGATACCCGATTATAGACTTAAAAACACTTTATAGTTATCTTCTACTTTTATTTTCAAAATATCTACTCATTATATAAGGGATTAATGTTACTGTAATAATCAAATTCATAATTTCTATTTCAAAACTTTCTAATATCCCTAGCTTTAATATGATTACATAAGAAATTACCAACGATAATACTAATGAAAAATAAACTAAATTTTTCATTAGTTCTTTGCTATTAATTGCTATGTTTCTTA
>DUQJ01000042.1 GCA_012837865.1 Clostridiales bacterium
AAAAAAGGGGGAAATATGACAGCATTAGAAGAATTAAAAGAGTATATTTATATAGATATAAATAAACATGTACCAATGCTACAGAGATCATTATTTATTATAAATGGTGAAAATCCAATAAGAGATGTGTCTTTGCTAAAGTTAAATGTAAATCAAGTATATGATATGTTGGGCAGAAATAAGAAGTATGATCCTATTAATATAAAAGTAGGAGATAGTTTTAAGTTTTTTGGAATTGAAGTTAAGGTAGCTGATAATTTAAATGATAATTTATTTTGGACAAAGTTTAATACTGTAAAGGATAATGAATTCATAGGATATTTAAATATAAGATACTTAGAAATATTATTAGAAAATGTGGTAAAAAGTAGGAGGATGAACAATAATGAAAACAATTAATTTAGAGTTATCGAATTCAGGAATCCCATGTTTATGGGAAGAAGGTGGAGGAGCATCCAACACTGGTAGGGCAATAATTATAGCTGGTGCAAAAGGGCAAGCATTAAACCCTATTTATATCAAAAGGAAAGGTCATTTATCGAATGGCCAACATGCCTTAATCTCTGTTGAGGCTGGGTGTTATATAATTGAAGCGTGGCATCAAAGAGGAGACTTTGAAATTAATATCTATCAAGTTAAAGATGTTAAAGGTGAAAAGGCAACTGTCGAAGAAGTTGCAACATTCAACATGAATGAGTGGAATAAGCCAGTCCCTGCGTTTTTAGGGGACGCAATAAAGGCATCTAAAGAAAAGGCTACACAATATCATTGCAAAGAACCATATTTTATAAATAAGGATAAACAATATGAGCAATTTAAAGATTTTTGCAGATAATATTTGATTAAAAAGATAAACATAACATAAAATAATAGTTGACAATAGGTAAAAAATGTGATAAGATTGTTTTTGACGTATAGATTTATTAATAGTAATTGTAAATGAACGATAAATAATACGGTGCTGAAAGGAGAAACTATGGACACAAAAAAAATAAATTCAAGCTAAAAATAGAAAAGGAGAAATAAAATATGATTAATAACAATGATAATATTAAAAAAGGTGATATATTTTGGGCGGACATACCAGTATTAGAAAACAGTAGAATCCAAGCAGGATATAGACCTGTGGTTGTGACAAGCAATAAATACGCAACTAAGTATAGTGAAGCTATACAGTATATGCCACTTACAACTAAGATTAAAAAAACGAATTTACCAGTGCACGTAGTAGTTACACCTAATTTTTTAAAAAAGCCAAGTATGGTATTAGCAGAGCAAGAGGGTATAATTGATAAACACAGACTTAAAGAAAAAATAGGAACATTAGGTAAAAATGATGTTTTAAAGATAGATATGGCAAAGATAATACAGGGTGATATTGATATATCACAAATAATACAATATCAAAATGCTATGTAATAATATTATACTATATTATATATCTAGTATAATATTATTGACACAAAATCTTACATATGTTATAATGGTTTTACATATAATATATAAAGGAGGTTTTGTGAATGAAAATAGATGATAAAATATTAAGGGAAGTTTTACAAAGAAAAATAAAGATGATTAAAGATCATCCTCGTACAGCCATTAATGATGTTGAAAGCTGGATGGCTAAAGAATATAATGTCAAGCGTGGAGACACTGTAAGTATTCTAAATGGAACAACACCTATTGAAGCACTAAATTATGATATGTTATATAAATTTATGAAGTCTATACGAAATGGGCTTGCAGATAGTCAGCAAAATTTTGACTTATCAGATTTAAGTGAGACTAAATATTTTACTGATATTGAAATAGAAGAGTTTAGTAAGCCAATTGAAGTTAAAGAATATAACGATGATATTATCTTCAAAGAATGGGTACAAATTGCTCCTGATCAATTTGTAACTAAGGCTACAATAGACGAAATAGTAATGTGGAGAAACTTGAATAAGATAAGATATAATCCTGAGACACAAAGAGATATGACTGTTAAAAATAATAAGGGGGTTGAAATAAAAGTTGTTACTTTAAATAGAAAATCCATTAGAGAGATATATCAATTAATGGTTAACAACGATTTTATTCCTGATGATTTAACTTTAAATATAAATACAGATATTAATATTAATGACGACCAACTGCCTTATGTTTCAAATAATAACTTAATAGTGCCTCTAGAATCATTAATTGATATAATAGATGGTTTTCATCGTTATTATACAATGTGTACTGTTAAAGATGCTAATCCAGATTGGAATTTCACATGCATTATTAATATAGTAATGTGGGACACTGAGAAAGCAAATAGATTTATGCTACAAAGAGATAAAAAGAATCATCTGAGTGATAGACAAACCACAAGAATAGACAAAAGTAGTGAAGTAAATTATGTGATAAACAGATTAAATAATAGTAGCAGATTTCATTGGAACGGGAAAGTGGACGATAGCACCCATTATAAATTAAATAATATTATCACTGATATTTTTAATCCGACAACTAGAGAAGATTCGG
>DUQJ01000043.1 GCA_012837865.1 Clostridiales bacterium
GACTATATCTTCTCTTGATGCTAAATATGATTTAGGTGTCATGTTAATCTCCTTTCCATTGTTTTATTTATCGTTTATGTATTCACATTTTGTCTGTCTCTTAAATATATTTTAATAATATCATACTTTTTATATTTTGTCAATAGTTTTATACTAAGTTTATCTTTTATTATTTTTTAAGGTGGCTCATATAGAACCACCTAATATAATTTATTCTTTTTCAATACTGATTTTCCCATCATTAAAATACAAATCAAATTTACACTTTTTACCCTGATTCCATGCACGCTCTATTGTCTGGATACTATTAATATTCAATATCTTTAAAACCTTATAACCTTGTCCCATTTTATGTTCTAAATCATCAAATAGAATTAAAACACCAAAACCTGTATCGAAACACTCTCCAATTAAGTTATGTATTATATAGCTATGTTTTCCACCCTTTTCAAAATTCTCTGTAACCCTATATTTCACCAGCTCTTTGAATTCTAAGAATTCTTCTAATTGCCAAAGCAATCCATTAATAGTTAAATATCCCCCATTGCTATTTACCTTTAAATGCATGATTTCCCTCCATATTTTCTGTCTACATGTTTATAGGTTAACTTTTATAATATAAATAGAACGTGTGTTCTAAATTATATACTAACATATTTTGATGCAATTATCAATGTGAATTTAACATTTTTATTATTTCATATTATGTCTATCATTTTATATGTATATAAGGTGGTTATCCCACCTTATATATTATTTAAAACAATCAATAAAATCTGCTAATTCCCGTCTTAACATTCTCACTTTAATTAAAGATCCAAATTCTTCTATATAAACCTCGGTCTCCTTGTCATATGTGTATAACTTACCATGAATCTGGTCAAATAGTATTTTTTCTAAACTGATATTTGGTTTTCCCCTCCTATGTTTTTCTAAAATATAATTGATTAATCCATTTTTAAAAATGGTTGTTGTTGTAAAATAACTATTTTCTGATTGGCTTTTAATTATACTTAGTCTATTAACAACCATATTTAATGTTAGAGTGGTAGGCTTATTTCTATTCACTGGTTTTAATATATAATCTGCATCAGTATACCCGTAATACGCAAATTTACTAATAGGTGTACTACCATCAGCATTATAATATGGTGCTCTATCAGCCTTTTTTGCAAGCTTAATAAATAAATCATCTACCTCAGCAATTCTTCCAGTTATTAGTTTTACTGTTTTTGTTTCCTCATCTATATCTTGTAGTTTCAAGTTGATTAATTCATTATACTTATAACCTTTAACACCTCTATATAATGCATATGCAAGAAATTGATTTGTAACATCATATATTTTATCAATATATTTTAACATTAACTCTTTATTAAAATATTTTTCACGCAGTCTCTCAATTGGCAAAATATTTTCTATCATAAGTTTTGTTTGCAGTACGTCATATTTGTTGATTGGGTCTGTGACTAATCCTTCTAATAAACACCAATTATAATAATCTGCAAAGAAAATACACATACTAGTTAGATAACTTCTGGATCGCGAGTTAATCTTTTTTAACATGTCATTAATTTGTGGCTGATTAAATTCAGACAAATCTTGTTTATAAAAATATTCAACTTGTGAGACTGAAACAAAACAGTTCTTTATGGTTTCTATTGTGGTTTTCTCATATTTACACTGATTTAAATATCTAATTTTTTGTTCTTCATTATACATGGTTTACCACCTTTCTAATATCTTATCTATTAATCTATAATGTCGTTTGTTAGGTTTATTTTTAAAATCTACCTGTTCAATAATGCTGTCAATGTTTATATTCTCACATAAATTAATATAATCTAATTCTTCTTCTTTTGAAACCTTTATAAGATATAAGTATATAAACCATTCTTCTTTTGTAAGCTTTTTATCAAAGTAAGATTCTTTCTCTATGAGCAAGTTGATGTTTTCCTCTATATCTCTATATAATAGAACCGAATCTTCTCTAGTTGTCGGATTAAAAATATCAGTGATAATATTATTTAATTTATAATGGGTGCTATCGTCCACTTTCCCGTTCCAATGAAATCTGCTACTATTATTTAATCTGTTTATCACATA
>DUQJ01000044.1 GCA_012837865.1 Clostridiales bacterium
CATACCTTGCTGTAAAACATCGCCTTCTTCTGCTTCCTTAACATCAATATCCGCTGTTGCATTCATTCGCTCTGCCAGTGTTTTAGTAAATCCAGCAGGCATGTGTTGTACAATTAAATATGTTGCCAAAAGATCTTTTGGTAAACTTAACAAGAGTTTCTGCAATGCCTTGGGACCACCTGTTGAAGTGCCTATGGCAACTATCGTTTGATAATTATCTTTTATAACCATTGCTTTCAAACTCCTATCGTTGATGATTTTTCAACTTTCTTATTTCTTAACAAACATATTAATAACTTGTTTGAAAAAATTGTTTTTTTGTGAAACATCATCTTTTCCTACTGTAACTTCAATCAATGACTCCGCAATGTTTTGGTAAGCTATACTTGCGCTACTTTTAGGATAACACTTACTGATTGGTTTTTGCAATTTTGCTGCCCTCATAATGTTATAATCAAACGGAATAAAACCCATGTATTGAATATCAATGCTTAGAAAGTGCTTGCATACACTAGAAAGTTTAGTGTAAACTTGTTGCGCTTCGTTAGCTGTTTCTGACTTATTAATTAATAATTTAAACAGTGGTAAATCTTCACCATATTGCCCTTGAAATGTTTTAATGAGAGCATATGCATCGGTAATCGATGTTGGTTCAGGTGTTGTTATAAAAACCACTTCATGGGCTAATTTACAAAAGCTAAGTACTGCTTCGGTAATTCCCGCACTGGTATCTATTAAAATAAAATCTGCAATTTTTTCAAGTTCTGCAATACTATTGGCAAAGTGTGTTATTTGATCTTGCGTTAGAAACATTAATTCACGTATCCCAGACCCACCAGAAATAAAACTAATACCATCCTCATTTTGTTCAATAATTTCTAATATGTTTTTTTTGCCATTTAAAACATTAGATAAATTATAATCTGGAATAATACCTAATAAAACTTCAATGTTAGCAAGACCTAAATCTGCATCTAATATAATTACTTTTTTTCCTAGATTTCGGAGTGAAAGTGCAATATTAATAACTGTGTTGGACTTTCCAACACCTCCTTTACCACTTGTTATGGTAATGATTTTAGCCATGGGGCCTGTCATTGTGTCATAAGAAGGGCTTTTTTTAACAATTTCACGTAGTTGCGCTGCTTGATCATTCATTGCCTAAGCTCCCTAATAACATTTTTGCATATTCTCCTCCATTTATAACCGCTATATCATCTGGAACATTTTGCCCAAAGGACACATAAGAAAGTGACTTATTTGTATAGTATTTTAAATTTACAATGGTTCCAGCAGATGTAGTTTCATCTGTCTTTGTAATAATAATAGCATAGTTATCATATAATGCAGAGTATTTTGTTATAATACTCATTAAATCTTTAAATTTTGTTGTAGCGCTTAAAACAAGATAGACCTTTTTTTGTGGAAACATGGCTAACATTTCTTTTAATTCTTCTAATTGCTCATGATTTTTATGGGATCTACCAGCAGTATCGATAAAAACAAATTCTTGGTCATTAAATTGTTTTATTCCTTCAATAAGTTCTGGAGTAGAATAAATTACTTTTAGTGGCACTGATAAAATTTCAGCATAAGTTCTAAGTTGGTCGATTGCTGCAATTCTATATGTATCCGCTGTAATAAGGGCAATTTTCTTTTGTTTGCGTAAGCTAAAGTCTGCTGTGAGTTTAGCAATACTTGTGGTTTTGCCAACCCCGGTAGGTCCTATAAAAAATATTACTTTTGGCTTATCTTCCTTACTGATTACATCATCAATCTTATCTGCTGTTCCAATGGTCTGACAAATGTTACGGTAGACAATTCTAATAATATCATGGATATCACAGCCATCTTCTAAACTATCAATGCCTTGTAATAAAGCAGTTGCTACTTCCCCTTCAACTTCCTGGTTCATTAAATGATTATAAATCAAATCTTTCATTTTTTCTTTGGTCCTATTTTCTTGTTTTTCATTGTTTAGCTGATGACTTATCTGATCTACTTTTAATTCTAATTCTTTTTCATCTATATTTAGCTGATCTGTTTCCCTATCAACTGCAGCCGTTATCTCTATTTTATCTTTTTGGAATAATCTAAAAATCCAATTAGATTTAATTCCTTTAACATTTAGGATAATAGCTGATGAACCTAATTCTTCTTTTATCCTAGCCATTATTTCTTGCTCACTTTTTCCTACATATTTCTTTATTCTCATGCAATGCTCACCATTCCTATAGATTGAATTTCTACACTAGGGTCAATTTCATTATACGAGAGTATTGTAAGGTTTGGCAAGTATTGTTCTGTTAAGTGCCTAAAATATATCCTTACAATAGGAGAAGTTAAAACAATCGGTTGTAATCCTATGGATGTAAGTCTTGATATTTCACTTTGCAAACTATCTAAAACTTGTTGCGTAATTTGTGGATCTAAGGCAATGTAAGCACCTTGCTCTGTATGTTGAACACTATCCATGATTTGTTGCTCAATTACAGGGTCTAAAGTAATTACTTGGTTTGGTGTATCTGTAAGTACTTTATGTGAAATAGATCGGGCTAATGATTGTCTGGCATACTCTGTTAATATATCAGTATCTCTAACACTTCCACCGTGATCTGCTAAAGATTCAAAAATAGTAACAAGATCTCGTATGGATACATTTTCTTTGAGTAAATTAGCTAACACTTTTTGAATTTCCCCTACTGATAACAACTTTGGAGTTAGCTCGTCAACAAGAACAGGATGTGTTTCTTTTACATTATTAATGAGTACTTGTACATCTTGCCTACTAAGTAGTTCAAATAAGTGTTTCTTAATTATCTCTGTTAAATGGGTTGCAATAATAGAAGGAGTATCTACAACTGTGTAGCCTTTTATTTCTGCTGTTTCTCTTTGAGTTGCAGTAATCCATAAAGCTGGAAGACCAAAAGCAGGCTCGGTTGTTTCTATCCCATCAATTTCTTCCTCTACATACCCGGGATTCATTGCCATATAATGATCAAACAGAATTTCTCCCTTTGCCACTTCAACCCCTTTAATTTTAATAACGTATTCATTAGGGTTTAGCTGAATATTATCTCTTAGACGAATAATGGGTACTACGGATCCAAGCTCTAAGGCTACTTGCCTACGTATCATAACAACCCGGTCTAAAAGGTCCCCGCCTTGGTTAATATCTGCTAAAGGTATAACACCATATCCAAATTCTAGTTCTATAGGATCTACATTTAAAAGATGGATGACATTTTCTGGTTTTCTAA
>DUQJ01000045.1 GCA_012837865.1 Clostridiales bacterium
GTTACTTGTTAGTTGTGTGTTAGTTACCGTATCAAATCCACACCTTTTCACGACATCCCACAACTTCAAGAAGCCAGTAAATATGCGGTTTTGCACGATTCCATATACGACACAGATTATCTCTTTGAGAATTGTGGAGCACGACGTGCACCTTTCAATCCATATTTTTTTCTTTCTTTCATTCGAGGATCTCTTGTTAAAAATCCAGCTTTTTTAAGAGCAGGTCTATAATCTGCGTCAGCATGTAATAGCGCTCTTGATATGCCGTGTCTAATAGCACCAGCTTGACCTGTAAATCCCCCGCCTTTAACATTTACTAAAACATCAAACTTATCAACTGTGTCAGTCAATGTAAGCGGTTGGCGAACTATAGTCTTTAATGTCTCTAGTCCGAAATATTTATCCATGTCTCTCTTATTTATAACAACTTTACCTGTTCCTGGTATTAAATATACTCTTGCAATACTGCTTTTTCTTCTACCAGTTCCGTAATATCTTGCTTTTGCCAATGTTATTTCCTCCTTTCACCCTGATTAATACTTGATTTCTAATAATTCTGGTTTTTGAGCTTCATGCTTATGTTCTGAACCTGCATAAACAAATAATTTTTTTAACATTTGTCTTCCTAAAGGTCCCTTTGGAAGCATGCCTTTAACTGCCAGAGTTATAACATTTGTTGGTTTCTTTTCTAACATTTCACTAAGCTTTGTTTCTTTAAGACCACCAACAAATCCAGAGTGATTGTAATATATCTTTTGTTCTAATTTTTTACCTGTAACTTTAATCTTTTCAGCATTAATAATTATAACATTGTCACCTACATCTGCATGTGGTGTAAATGTTGGTTTGTTTTTTCCTCTTAAAATTGATGCAATTTCAGAAGATAAACGACCTAATGTATGTCCTGTAGCATCAACTACATACCATTTTCTCTCAATTGTTGATGGGCTAGCCATAAAACTTTTCATTGGTTGACCTCCTATTATTTTCTTAATTATTGTATTAAATAGCACTCTTTTTTGTCTTGTGCTATGTTCTAAACTCAAGTTCTTGTTAAATACTCTCTACCGGGGCGTTGGTTCAAGTATTCTATATCACAATGTAACATTATATTATATAGTCTTTTCTGTGTCAAGCCTTTTTAAATATCTTCTGCAAATTCTACACCATTAATCCTAGCAATCCTTGAAATAGTGTCCAATCTCATCTCTTTTTCTTTGTTTTTCACTGCAACAATCATAGCTATTCCAGATTTATTAATTTGAGGCTTCACTACTTCAATATATTCTACATTAAGACCTTTTGTTTTAAATTCATCCATAATATTACTGACAGTGGTGCCTTCGCTTAGTTCAATATAAACATCGATTATTTTAGATCTTGATAGCATGTAGTTATCAAAGGGGTGTAATATCACTGTTACAAATGATATTAACAAGCATGTTATAAGTCCTGCACTATAAAAACCTATTCCAATAGCTAATCCCATACACGCAGTAGCCCAAAGACCTGCTGCTGTAGTTAATCCTTTTACTTTATTATTCCCTGTTACTATAATAGTTCCAACCCCCAAAAAACCAATTCCTGAAATTACTTGAGCTGCCATTCTTGTAGGGTCACTAGTTTGAAACTCTTGTAATATGTATTGGTTGGTCATAATTGCTAGAGCTGAACCTAGGCACACTAAGATATGTGTCCTAAATCCTGCAGGCCTGCCTGCTCTACCCCTTTCCAAGCCAATAATTCCACCACAAATTACTGCTAGTACTAATCTTAATATAACTGATATACTATTAATTGATTTCAAGTCAAAATTCATGACATCTTCCCTTTCTGTAATTTAATATTCTATTCCTATTAAGGTTAAACCTTTTGCTGGTGCCGTTGAACCGGCAAGTTTTCGGTTTTTCCCAGCTAATATTTCCACGATTCTCTCTGGGGGATATGATCCTATACCGACATTAATTAAAGTCCCCACAATTATTCTTACCATATTGTATAAGAATCCATTACCCACTATTCTAATCTTAATTAACCGACTCTCATAGCCATCGTTCTTCATCTCATATGGACCGCATTCATCTATTTCTATTTTGTAAATTTTTCTTACTTTAGATTTTACTTCTGTTTTAATTGATGAAAAACTTGTAAAATCATGTTCACCACATAAATACTCTGCTGCTTTTTTCATCTTATCTATATCTAATCTTTTATATACCATATGGGAAAAATATCTCTCTTGAGGCAAGAATACTTTACTATTAAGAATTCTATACTCATAAGTTTTTATGCTTTTAACTGCTCTTGGATGAAAACTCTTATCAACTTCATGTGTTTCTTTTATCTTAATATCATCAGGCAGTTTTTGATTCAATACATACATTATTTTATTAGATGGTATTATTGTTTTAGTATCAAATACTGCAACATTACCAAGTGCATGCACTCCTGAATCTGTACGACTTGCGCCTATAACAGTAATTTCTTCATTAAGTAGTTTGGAAATAACCTCGTTTAATTTGCCTTCTACGCTTGTTTGGTTAGGCTGAATCTGCCATCCACAATAGTTTGTACCATCGTAAGCTATTTTCAACATTATACGCTTCATCTTATCACCTATAATGCCTTTTCTATAATTTTAATTCCAATAACTGCTGTTATATATAAAGAAAAAGCTGAAAAAGCCATATAATCATTCCTTTTATACATTAAAGGTTTCATTTTAGTTCTACCCTCACCGCCATGATAACATCTTGCTTCCATAGCCATGGCTAAGTCATTTGCTCTTCTAAATGCAGATATAAATAATGGTACAAGTATTGGAATTAAGCTTTTTGCTCTTTTTAAAACATTTCCAGACTCAAAGTCTGCGCCTCTAGCCATTTGTGCTTTCATTATTTTATCCGTCTCCTCTAATAATATTGGAATAAATCTAAGTGCAATTGACATCATTAATGCGATTTCATGTACTGGTAATTTGATTTTATTTAAGGGCTTCATTATTTCTTCTAGACCATCTGTAAGTTGGTTAGGTGTAGTAACAAATGTCATTATTGATGAGCCCAGAACTAGATACGACAATCTAATAGCCATAAAACTTGCCGTATAAATACCCTCTTTTGTTATTTTAAGAAATCCTAATTTAAATATTTCTTCACCAGGTGTTAAAAACAAATTAAAAATTGCAGTAAATAATAATAATACCATTATGCCTCTTAATCCTTTGAAGATAAATTTAAATGGTACTTTAGATAATCTAATAATTGTATATAAAAATAATGTCACAACAATATAGCCATAGAATGTATTAAATACAAAAAGGGAAATAATAAAGAAAAATGTGCTTATTAATTTTACTCTTGGATCCAAATCATGGAGCACAGATTCTGATGGATAATATTGACCAATTGTTATATCTCGTATCATATGTTTGCTCACTTTCTTGATCTAATAATCTTTAAAATTTCTCTTTTAGCTTCTTCTATAGTAATAATGTCAGATGGCATATCATATCCCATCTCTTTAAGCTTTTTAATAATATAAGTAATAAGTGGAGCATCAAGTTCCATTTTCTCTAATTGTCCAGTATTTGAATATACATCTTTAGTAAGACCATCCACTTCTATCTTTCCTTTATTCATGACTAATACACGTTTAGCAAAGCGGGCAATATCCTCCATACGATGGGATATAAGTATAATAGTTATACCACTTTCTTTATGTAGGGTGTTTATTTGCTCTAAAATATCATCTCTACCTTGAGGATCTAAACCAGCAGTAGGCTCATCTAATATTAATACTTCAGGCTCCATTGCTAATACTCCAGCTATGGCAACTCTTCTTTTTTGACCTCCTGACAATTCAAATGGCGATGCTTCAAATAAGGATTCATCAATTCCGACCGCAGCTAAAGCTTTATAAGCTCTTAACTCACATTCAACTTTAGAAACCCCTAGATTGTTAGGTCCAAATATTACATCTTTAAATATTGTTGTTTCAAAAAGTTGATGTTCTGGATATTGAAACACTAGTCCAACTTTACTTCTTAGTTCTTTCATATTATAGCCTTGTCCATATATATCTTCACCATTAAAATATATATTGCCGTTTGTAGGTTTAATCAAGCCATTCATAAGTTGAATTAAAGTTGATTTACCAGAACCAGTATGGCCAATCAAACCAATAAACTCTCCCTTATTAATTACTACGCTTGTATCTTTAATAGCATGCTTTTCATATGCAGTCCCGCTACTATATAAATAATTTACTTTATCTAATATAATTTGCATATTTATTTATACCACCTTTGATAATTCTTCTATAAAGTCATCTATTGTTAAAATGCCATTAGGCATATCTATTCCTTCTTGTTGTAGTTCATATGCTAATTCAGTTACTTGTGGTAAATCCAATCTATATTTTTTTATTTCTTCAGGTCGCGAAAATATGTCCTTGGGTTTTCCATTCATAACTATATTTCCTTTTTCCATTACAATTATATGTTCTGCATCTATGGCTTCATCCATATGATGTGTAATTAATATTATCGTTACGCCTTCTCTTTTGTTTAACTCTTTCAAGGTGCGTAGGACGTCTTTACGGCCATTTGGATCAAGCATTGCTGTGGGTTCATCCAATACTATGCATTTTGGCTTCATGGCCATTATACCAGCTATAGCAACGCGTTGCTTTTGTCCACCTGATAGCTTGTTAGGTGAATGCTTTCTATAATCTAACATTCCTACTGTATTTAAGCTTTCTTCAACTCTTGTCCATATTTCATCTGTAGGAATCCCAATATTTTCTGGACCAAACCCCACATCTTCTTCTACTATTGTTCCTATAATTTGATTATCTGGATTTTGAAAAACCATACCAGCTGTTTGTCTAATATTTAAAAGGTTCTTATCAATCTTTGTATCCATGCCATCTACCCATACCGTTCCCTCGGATGGATACAGTATTGCATTAATATGCTTAGCTAAAGTTGATTTACCTGAGCCATTTGCACCAAGTATACATAAAAATTCACCTTTTCTTACATTGAACTTTATTTTGTTTAATGCCATTTCGATAGAATCAACATTTCCATCATCATCTCGTCTAATATATTCATATGTGATATCATCAACATTAATAATGTCCAAATTAAAACCTCTTTTCATAATACTCTTTTTAGATTCTATAATATCATGATATTATAGATTGTAAAGTCTAATCGTATATAAAAAGGGGACATTACGTCCCCCCTTGATTTTTATACTAATTCTATTAATACTTCCATTGCAGCATCGCCCTTGCGTTGCCCAATTTTGATAGTTCTTGTATATCCACCATTACGGTTAGTATACTTAGGTGCTATTTCATCAAATAACTTATCCGCTAAATTTACCGTTTTAGTGTTTCTTTTTTTACCTGCAGATTCTTTTGGCACTTCTGTAATAGTATAAAGGTATGCATTCATCTTTCTTCTTGCATGAAGACGTGATGCGCTATCTTTCTTTAATGTCTTCTCAACTTCATCAAATACAGATATTTTCTTTCCTTCAACTACTTCTTTTACTCTATTGCCATCTTTATCTTTACGAGCTACTTTAGTCTTAACAGTAACTGTTTCAAATTTATCATGCTCTTTAACTGCAATTGCAATGAATCCTTCAGCAATACCACGAATTTCTTTTGCTTTTGCTTCAGTTGTTACTATACTTCCATGATATAGTAGGTTTGTAACTTGGTTTCTTAGCAAAGCTTTTCTTTGGCTGGAAGTTCTTCCAAGCTTTCTGTTTCTTGCCATTTGTTTCCCTCCTTTGAACTATTTGCTTATATATTAATCACGTATACTAGTCGTCACTTTGTTTTAAAGTTAATCCTAGTTCCTTTAATTTAGCAAGTACTTCTTCTAATGATTTTTTACCTAAATTTCTTACCTTCATCATATCTTCAGCAGTTTTATTTATTAATTCCTCTACTGTGTTGATACTTGCCCTCTTTAGGCAATTATATGAACGTACGGATAATTCTAATTCATCGATACTCATCTCTAAAACTTTTTCTTTCTCGTCATCTTCCTTTTCGACCATGATTTCAGCCGCTTTTGCATTTTCAGACAAGTCAATAAAAGAATCAAGGTGAACGCTTAAGATTTTTGCCGCTAAACTTACCGCTACATCTGGTTCAATTGTTCCATTTGTAAATATATCTAATGTAAGTTTATCATAATCAATACTTTGTTCTACACGAGTATTTTCAACAAATATATTTACACGTTCTATAGGTGTGTATAATGAATCAATTGGAATTATGCCAATCGGTAAATCTTGGTTTTTATTCTTTTCTGCACTGATATATCCCCTACCTGCTGTAATTGTTAATTCTATATATAAATTACAATCTGGTCCACCATTTAAAGTGGCAATTACTAGTTCTGGGTTAATTATCTCTATATCAGGGTCTACACGTATGTCAGCTGCTGTAATTACAACTTCACCTTCTGCCTCAATGTAAGCAGTATAAGTAGCTTTAGGATCAAAGGTTTCACTATTATTTTTTAAGGCCAAACTCTTAATATTTAAAATAATTTCAGCCACATCTTCTTTTACACCAGGTATATCACTAAACTCGTGCACAATTCCATCAATTTTAATTTGACTAACAGCACAACCTGGTAAAGATGATAACATAATTCTCCTAAGTGAATTGCCCAAAGTTGTACCATAACCTCTTTCTAAAGGTTCTACTACAAATCGTCCAAACTTTTTATCTTCGGAAATCTCAGCAATTTCTATTTTGAGTTGTTTAAAATCAAACATAACAGGACCCTCCTTTTGGGTTATTCGAGCCGATTATAATTTAGAGTATAACTCAACTATAAGCATCTCATCTACTGGAACATCAATCATTTCTCTTGTAGGGATTTCATTAATTACACCCTTATGTGCCTCTTGATCAGCATCTAACCAAGTAGGTATAATTCTTCCGGCAGTAACCTCGAAAACGTCCTTATATCTTTGTGTATTTTTATGTTTCTCTTTAATTTCAATTACATCTCCAGCTTTAACTTGGTATGATGGAATATTAACACATTTACCATTAACCAGAACATGTTTATGGTCAACTATTTGTCTTGCTTCTTTTCTAGTTCTTGCAAATCCTAGACGAAATATAATATTGTCAAGTCTAAGTTCTAGAATTGTCAATAAGTTTTCACCTGCTGTACCATTTTTCATTTTTTTAGCTTTTGCAAAATAGTTTCTAAATGGTTTTTCTAAAACACCATATATGAATTTTGCCTTTTGTTTTTCTCTAAGTTGTAGCCCGTATTCACTTGTTTTCTTTCCAGCTCTTGCAAAGGTTCTATTTGATTTTTTATCAATACCTAAATATGCTGGTTCAAGTCCAAGGGATCTACATTTTTTTAACACAGGACCCATATCTCTAGCCATATCTTATTTACCTCCTCTCAGACTCTTCTACGTTTTGGTGGACGACATCCATTATGTGGTACAGGTGTAACATCAGTTATACTTGTTACTTCTATTCCACATGCTTGGATAGAACGAATTGCAGCTTCTCTTCCGGAACCCGGTCCTTTTACCATAACGTCTACTGATTTTAAACCGTAAACAAGTGCAGCTTTTGAAGCAGTCTCTGCAGCCATTTGCGCAGCGTAAGGTGTTGATTTCCTTGAACCTCTAAATCCTAAACCACCAGCGCTTGCCCAAGAAAGTGCATTACCTTCTGCATCTGTAAGCGTAACAATTGTATTGTTAAAAGATGACTGAATATGTGCCTGTCCACGATCGACGGATTTTTTTACACGTTTTTTAGTCACTTTTTTTGCTATTTTCTTAGCCATTTAACAAACCCTCCTATCGGATTATTCGAATAGTTTACTTTTATTAACTTATTGCTAGGACAATTTGTCTCTTATTTCTTCTTGTTAGCAACAGTTCTTTTTGGACCTTTTCTTGTTCTAGCGTTAGTTTTAGTCTTTTGCCCACGAACAGGTAGTCCTTTTCTATGACGAATGCCTTTATAACATCCTATTTCTTGTAATCTCTTAATGTTAAGAGCTATTTCTCTTCTTAAATCACCCTCAACTGCTTGTGTTTCATCGATAACATCACGTAGTTTACTTACTTCTTCATCTGTTAAATCTCTAACACGTGTGTCAGGGTTAACATTTGCTTTAGCTAGAATCCTCTTTGAGCTTGCTCTTCCGATTCCATAAACATAAGTAAGTCCAACTTCAATTCGTTTATCTCTTGGTAAATCTACTCCACTAATACGAGCCATGTGCTTAATACACCTCCATTAATTTTAAAATATCAATATCAGCCGCTTTAAATTATGACATCAAGATAATATCTTGATGCTAAGTATAGATGATGACGGCACATATACTTAAGACAATTATATCTGCCCATAATATCACAACTTTTTCTGTTATATTGTTATAACAGTTTGTTGTAACACAAAAAGCAAGAACTAAAATATATAGTATACTAAAACAACAGTATTACTAAATTCTATTGCATTAGCCTTGTCTTTGTTTGTGTTTAGGGTTCTCACAAATTACTCTGATACTACCCTTTCTTTTAATGATTTTACATTTTTCACAAATTGGTTTTACTGAAGACCTTACTTTCACAGTAAATCGCTCCTTTCAAAAAAGTCCGTTTACCATTATAACATTGCATATATATAATAGCAAGCGTTTCTATTGTTTTTATTTGTCACGCCAAACAATTCTACCTTTTGTTAGATCATAAGGAGATAACTCAAGAGTTACCTTATCGCCTGGTACAATTTTAATGAAATTCATTCTTAGCTTTCCACTAATATGTGCCAGCACTTTATGTCCATTTTCAAGTTCTACTTGAAACATTGCATTTGGTAATTTCTCAATCACAGTACCTTCAATTTCTACAACATCGGTCTTTGCCATTTGTTTACCTCCTTGTTAAAACATTGTTTATAGATTGTATTATTCTTTGCTTGTTTTATGCATACTTATTTCATATTCTTTTCCAAATGATCTATACGTTTAATATGTTTGCTGTTTTTAAGTTTAGGTTTATAATTATAAAGTTAATATTTCTGGTTTATCTAAGGTAATTAATATTGTGTTTTCATAATGAGCAGATAATGATCCATCTCGTGTAGCTACAGTCCAGTCATCATCTAACCATTCAACATCATATCTTCCTGCATTAATCATGGGCTCTATAGCTAGTGTCATTCCTGAAAGAAGTTTAGTTCCTCTTCTTTTCTGCTTGAAATTAGGTATCTGGGGATCTTCATGTAAATTTTGACCTATGCCATGTCCTACCAAATCCCTTACTACAGAAAATCCGAATGATTCTACATATTCTTGTATTGCTGCAGAAATATCATATAAATGGTTGCCTTCTTTTGCCTTTTCAATACCTGCAAAGAAACTTTCCTTTGTAACTTCTATTAATTTTTTCGCATCATTAGAAATTTCACCAACTCCAATAGTTCTTGCAGCATCAGAATGGTATCCTTTATATATGACACCACAGTCTATACTTACAATATCACCATCTGAGATTGTTCTATCTGCTTTAGGAATACCATGTACAACTTCATCATTAATTGATATACACAATGAAGCAGGAAAACCATTATAATTAAGAAACGAAGGGATACAATCATATCCTTTAATCATTTCATAACATTTATTATCAATATCTAAAGTAGAAGCACCTGGCTTAATATAAGTTTCTAGTTCTTTTAATACATTGCTCAGAATACGTCCTGATTCGCGCATTAATTCAATTTCTCTTTCAGACTTAATTGTTACTGCCATCTTGCCATCCCTTTCAATACCATTTAAACTAACTTACTAACTATATCATTAAATATTTCATTAGAATCTTGCACACCATCTGTTTCTATTAAGATTGATTGTTCTTTATAATATAGTATTAATGGTTGTGTCTGTTCATGATAAATTTCTAAGCGTTTGTAGACTGTTTCAGGTTTATCATCAGATCTTAATGTTGTTTCACCATTACATACATCGCATACATTCTCTACTTTAGTAGGGGTATATACTATATGGTAAGTAGCTCCACAATTTATACAAGCTCTTCTCCCAGCCATTCTTCTTATAATATTTTCATCTGGAATCTCAATATTAACTACATAATCTAGTTTTAAATCCCTTTGATTTAATGCAGCATCAAGTGCCTTGGCTTGTGGTATGGTTCTTGGAAAACCATCTAAAATATATCCATTCTTACAATCATCTTCTTCAATTCTTGCAATTACCAAATCAACTACCAACTCGTCTGGAACTAACATCCCTTGATCTATATATCCTTTTGCTTTTAGACCGATTTCTGTTTTATTCTTAATTTGTTTTCGAAATATATCTCCTGTAGAAATTTGGGGAATATTGAATTTATCAGAAATTTTAATTGCTTGAGTGCCTTTTCCGGCGCCTGGTGCTCCAAGCATAATAATCCTCAATTTTAAATTCCTCCTGTACTTAATAAAAACTAACGCCATTTTAGAACGCATTTCTGCATCCTAAAATGACTATTTGTTAGTCGTTTAAAAATCCTTTGTAATGACGTACTAACATCATTGATTCAATTTGAGTCATAGTTTCTATGATTACACCTACAACGATAATCAATGAGGTACCTCCAAAGCTAACTCTTGCACTAAATGTTCCTGCAAAGAATATTGGAATTATTGCGATTATAGCTAATGCAGTTGCACCAATTACTATAATATAGTTTAATACGCCTGTTAAATATTCTGAAGTAGGTTTTCCTGGACGAATACCAGGTATAAAACCACCCTGCTTTTTCATATTATTTGCAACTTCCATTGGATTAAATGTAATTGATGTATAAAAATATGCAAAGAAATATAAAAGTCCAATATATATTACTAATCCGATCGAATATTTGAATTCACCCCATGACTTAAAATTCAACCAAGTTCCTTGATTAAGCATATATAGTATTTTCGGTATTACATATGCTCTTTCTGGTGAAACTCCAAATAATGATGCTGCAACAATTGGAAACTGTAATAATGAACCTGCAAAAATAACTGGAATAACACCCGCTGTATTAACTTTTAAAGGAATATGGGATGTTTGTCCTCCAACTGATTTTCTACCTTGTATCTTTTTAGCATATTGTACTGGAACTTTTCTTTCAGCACCTTGTAATATAACTACTAAAACAATTGTAACAACAATAACTGATATTATTATTACTGATGCTAAAATTGCAGTTCCTACAGCTGAATATTTAATAAACTGATTATACAAAGATACCATATCACTTGGAACCTGTGAAACAATATTTATTAATAGAATAATTGATATACCATTTCCAACACCTTTTTTGGTGATTTTTTCACCAAGCCACATTAAGAACGTAGAACCTGCTGTAAATGATGCAACAATAATTGCTACATTAGTAATTGTTAATCCACCGTTAAGGTAGCCTGCATTACCAAAACCTATAGACATAGCTAGTGATTCAAATACTGCTAAGCCTACTGTTAAATATCTTGATATTTGCTCAATTCTCTTCCTTCCATCTTCGCCTTCTTTTTGAATTTCTTCTAATTTAGGAATTACTATGGCTAAAAGCTGCATAATAATTGAAGATGTAATATATGGAGTTATATTTAGTGCAAATATTGACATTTGTGTAAATGAACCACCCGTTAAAGTATTAAAAAACCCTAGAGTGTTTACATCAAATAATGATGCAGCAAAGTCCCTGTTGATAGCAGGAACTGGAAGTTGTGATCCCAGTCTTACTATTAACAGAGCCATAAAAGTGTATAAAAGTTTTTCTCTAATTTCTTTTACTTTAAGAGCATTTTGAAATGTTTTAAACAACTTATATCACCTCAGCATTTCCACCAAGTGCCTTAATTTTTTCAATTGCATTTGCACTAAAAGCATTTGCCTGAATATTAAGCTTCTTAGTAAGTTCTCCATTACCTAAAATTTTGACTCCATCTCTTGCGTTCTTAATAATACCAGCTTTCTTTAACGCTTCTACTGTTACTATAGAACCTTCTTCAAATTTGTTTAATAAATTGATATTAACTGAAACGATTTCCTTTGTGTTTCTATTAGTAAAACCTCGTTTAGGAATTCTTCTATATAAAGGCATTTGACCACCTTCAAAACCAATTCTAGGAGCGCCTGAACGTGCTTTCTGTCCCTTGTGTCCGTAACCAGCAGTTTTACCATTTCCTGAAGCATGACCTCGACCTTTTCTGTATCTTTCAACTTTAGCACCTTCAGCTGGGCTTAATTGTGATAGATTCATCCTCAACACCTCCTTTATATTGTATTAAACTATATCTCTTCGACCTTAACTAAATGTTTTACGTGATCGACCATTCCTCTAATTGCAACATTGTCTGGCATTTCTTTTGTTTGATTTAATTTTCTTAAACCAAGAGCCTCTACTGTTTTTTTATGTTTAGGAATGGAGCCGATTGTAGACTTAATTAAAGTTATCTTTAATTTGCCTGTCATTTCTATACCTCCATTATGATTAATTAATTTACTAAACTATCCCAGTAACTGTTCAATAGAAATACCACGTGCTTTAGCAACTTCTTCAGGAGTTTTAAGTTGGCTTAATCCCTCAATTGTAGCTATAACCACATTTTGTTTATTGTTTGAACCTAATGATTTTGTACGAATATTTCTATAACCAGCAAGTTCAAGAACATTACGAACAGGACCACCTGCGATAACACCAGTTCCTTCTGGTGAACGTTTTAGTAATACATTCGCACTGCCAAATCTACCGATAAAGTCATGAGGTATACTACCATTTTCATCAATCGGAATTGTAATTAGGTTTTTCATTGCAGATTCTTTTCCTTTTCTAATAGCTTCAGGAATTTCAGTTGCTTTACCTAATCCAGATCCTACGTGTCCGTTTTTATCTCCAACAACAACTAATGCAGTGAATTTGAAATTTCTTCCGCCTTTAACTACTTTAGTAACACGCTTAATCTCTACTACTTTATCTTCTAATTCTAGCTGATTTGCATCAACCTTTGAATCTTTCATCTGTTTTCCTCCTTGCTTAGAATATCAGACCAGCTTCTCTTGCTGAATCTGCTAACGCCTTAACTTTACCCTGATATATAAATCCGCCTCTATCAAAGACTACCGTTGTTATATCTTTGTCTAATGCTCTTTTTGCAATAACAGTTCCTAAATATGCAGCTGCAGCCATATCATCAGTTCTATTAAGCTCAGCTTTAATTTCTTTTTCAAGTGTAGACGCTGATAATAATGTATGAGCTATTGTATCATCAATAATTTGCACAGAAATATGATTATTGCTTCTAAATACAGCTAGACGTGGTCTTTGCGGAGTACCTGTGAAACGATTACGGATTTTTTTATGTTTCTTAATTCTAATTTTTGATCTAGATTCTTTTTTTACCATTTAATTTCACTCCTCCTTCTATTTTCCTGTCTTACCAACTTTGCGCCTAATAATTTCATCAGAATATTTTATTCCTTTACCTTTATAAGGCTCTGGCTTTCTCATTTCTCTAATTTCAGCTGCATATTGGCCAACTACTTCTTTATTTATTCCTGATATAGTAATTTTATTACCTTCTACTACAGATTCTATTCCATCTGGATCAACCATAACAACTGGATGTGAATAACCTAATGTAAGATTTAATTCTTTTCCTTGTTTAGCTGCTCTATAACCAACACCATTAATTTCTAATACCTTTTTATATCCTTCAGTAACACCAATTACCATATTTGATATTAATGTTCTTGTAAGTCCATGTAAGGATTTCATTTTCTTTAGATCGTTTGGTCTTGTTACAATAATTTCAGAACCTTCAATTTTTATATCCAGTTCAGCAGGTAATACTCTTTCTAACGTTCCTTTTGGACCCTTAACGGTCACTTTATTATTTTCTGCTAAATCAACTGTTACTCCAGCTGGAATAGCGATAGGCATTTTCCCTATACGTGACATGCCCGCACCTCCTATATTCTGTGGTTATACTACCATACAAATGCTAGTACCTCTCCACCTACGTTTAATTCTCTTGCTACTCTATCAGTTACAACACCTTTATTAGTTGAAATAATTGCAATACCTAAACCTCCTAAAACTTTTGGAAGTTCTTCATTATTCGCATATACACGAAGACCTGGTTTAGATATTCTTTTAAGGCCTGTAATAATTTTTTTACTTTTATCTTTGCCGTATTTTAACGTAATATGAATGTTTTGGAAATCACCAACTTCTAGAACTCTATAACCTCTGATATATCCTTCTTTAACTAAAATATCAGCAATAGCTACTTTCATCTTTGAAGCGGGAATATCTACTGTATCATGTTTAGCAGTATTTGCATTACGAATTCTTGTAAGCATATCTGCAATTGGATCGCTCATTGTCATATTATTTGCCTCCTTTCTTAACCATTACCAGCTAGCTTTTTTAACACCTGGTATTTGTCCTTTATATGCTAATTCACGAAAACAAATTCTGCAGACGCCATATTTTCTCAAATATGCATGTGGACGGCCACAAATTCTGCAACGATTATACTCTCTTGATGAGAATTTTTGTTTACGTTGTTGTTTTATTTTTAACGACTTCTTAGCCATGTGATCCCTCCTAATTACTTTTTGAATGGCATACCAAATTGTACCAACAGTTCACGAGCTTCTTCATCAGTTTTAGCAGTGGTTACAAATACGATATCCATACCCCTAACCTTGTCAACTTTATCGTAGTCAATTTCTGGGAATATTAATTGTTCTTTAATTCCAAGAGCATAATTTCCTCTACCATCAAAAGCATTTGGATTAACACCTCTAAAGTCACGAACTCGAGGTAATGCTAAATTGATTAAACGATCTGCAAAATCATACATTCTGTCGCCCCTTAAAGTTACTTTACAACCAATTGGCATACCTTCTCTTAATTTAAAGTTAGCAATTGATTTTTTAGCCTTAGTAATAACTGGCTTTTGACCTGCTATAATCTCTAAGTCCTTAAGTGCTGCATCAAGTAATTTAGAGTTCTCTTTAGCTTCACCAACGCCCATATTAATAACTATTTTATTAAGCTTTGGTACTTGCATTATATTTTTGTATTCAAATTTTTTCATTAAATTTGAAGTCATCTCATTATTATACATTTCTTTTAGTCTATTCAACTTTAATTAACCTCCTCTCTTACATTAGTCAATTATATCACCAGTCGATTTTGCGAAACGAACTTTTTTCAAACCTTTTTTGCCTTCAACACTTTTGAATCCAACTCTTGTTGGTTTGCCTTTATGAATAAACATTACATTTGAAACATCGATTGCTGCTTCTCTTTCGATAATTCCACCATTTGTATGTTCCTGACTAGGTTTAGTGTGTTTCTTAATCATGTTAACGCCTTCAACTATGACTTTGTTATCATTTATTGATAATACTTTGCCTTCTTTGTCTTTATCTTTTCCAGCAATAATTATTACATTATCACCTTTTTTAATTTTTTTAGTAGACATTCTCGACACCTCCTTATAATACTTCTGGTGCTAAAGAAACAATTTTCATATATTGCTTCTCTCTTAATTCTCTAGCTACAGGACCGAAGATACGTGTTCCTCTAGGATTACCATCATCTTTAATTAACACTGCAGCATTTTCATCAAATCTTATATAGGAACCATCTTTACGACGAGCCCCTTTTACGGTACGCACAACAACCGCTTTGACGATTTCACCTTTTTTAACAACACCACCAGGTGTTGCATCTTTAACCGTAGCAATAAAAACATCACCTATCTTGGCATATCTTCTTCCGGTACCGCCTAAAACTCTAATACATAGCAATTCTTTTGCACCAGTATTATCGGCGACTTTAAGTCTTGATTCTTGTTGTATCATGACAATACTCCTTTCAGTTGTATTAGTAATACATTACTAAAAAACAACTATACTGATCTTTTTTACTATTTAGCTCTTCCGATTATCTCTACAAGTCTCCATCTTTTATCTTTTGATAGTGGTCTTGTTTCCATGACTTTTACACGATCTCCAATATTACATTGATTATCTTCATCATGAGCTTTTAATTTATATGTTTTCTTAACGATTTTTCCATATAGCGGATGCTTAATATTATCAACAACAGCAACTACAATTGTTTTATCCATTTTATCGCTAACTACTTTACCTAAACGGACTTTTCTTAAATTTCTTTCCACAACAATGCTCCTTTCTCTAAGCTAAATCAATTTCTTAGATTGTCAATTAATTAGAAGCCTTAGACATATCAGATATTACAGTCTGAATTCTAGCGATGTTTTTTCTGACTTCCTTAATTCTATTAGTATTAGTTAATTGATTTGTTGCATTTTGGAACCTTAAATTAAAGAGTTCCTTCTTAGCAGCTACTAGTTCTTCATTTATCTCTGTAGCTGATTTTGTTCTTAAATCTTCTACATACTTTTTACTATTCACTGATTTCACCGCCTTCAAGTTCTGCACGGGAAACGATTTTACATTTCACCGGTAATTTATGAGTTGCAAGACGTAATGCTTCTCTAGCTTGGTCTTCTGATACACCAGCGATCTCAAACATAACACGACCTGGTTTAACCACTGCCACCCAGTAATCTAATGCACCTTTACCTGAACCCATACGAGTTTCAGCTGGTTTTGCAGTTACTGGCTTGTCAGGAAATACTTTTATCCATACCTTACCACCACGTTTTGTGAAGCGAGTCATTGCAATACGTGCTGCTTCTATTTGATTTGAAGTAATCCATGCTGGTTCAGTAGCAACAATACCAAATTCACCATAAGATATTTTATTGCCTCTTAATGCTTTACCTTTCATGTTACCACGAAATTGTTTACGACGTTTAACTCTTTTTGGCATTAACATTATTTATCGCTCCCTTCCTTATCTAACTTTTTCTTTGGAAGTATTTCTCCGTGATAGATCCAAACCTTAACACCTAATTTACCAAATGTTGTATTTGCTTCAGCAAATCCAAAATCAATATCTGCTCTTAATGTCTGTAATGGAATAGTTCCATCACTGTAAAATTCTGTACGAGCCATATCTGCTCCACCTAAACGGCCTGAAACTGAAGTCTTAACACCTAAGGCACCAGCCCTCATTGTTCTTGCCATTGTAGATTTCATTGCTCTTCTAAATGAAATACGATTTTCAAGTTGTGAAGCAATATTTTCTGCAACTAATTGTGCATTTGTATCTGGCTTCTTAACTTCTTTAATTTCAATATTAAGCTTTTTATTTGTTATTTTTGTAATATCACGTTTAATTTTTTCTATTTCAGAGCCACCACGACCAATTACAACTCCTGGTTTCGCAGTGAAAATTATAACTTTTAAACGATCAGACGCTCTCTCAATTTCTATATTGGATATGCCTGCACTGTATAATTGTTTTTTCAGAAAAGTTCTGATTTGATAATCTTCTACTAAATTATCTGCAAAATCAGCTTCAGCATACCATCTTGAGTCCCAATCATTAATTACTCCGACTCTCAAGCCATGAGGATTAACTTTTTGTCCCATTATTGCCCTCCTTACCTTTCATTAAGCACTACTGTTATATGACTCATTCTTTTTTCTATACGATAAGCCCTGCCTTGTGCTCTTGGTCTAATTCTCTTCATCGTTGGACCTTTGTTTGCATAGCATTCTTCAACATAAAGTTTTGCTGGATCCATACCGTTATTATTTTCAGCATTTGCTATCGCTGATTTTAAAATCTTTTCTATTAATTTAGAAGCATATCTTGGATTATAAGTTAATATTCCAACTGCTGTTTGCACATCTTTACCTCTAATGGCATCTAATACGAAACAAGCTTTTGTTACTGACACTCTAGCATATGTTAACTTTGCTGATGGTCTAGTGTCCTTATTAGCTTCGTTTCTTTCTCTTTTTATCTGGGATCTATGTCCTTTTGCCATGGATGAAACCTCCTTCCATCAATGCGTTCGCATTACTATCTTGATCTTTTTTCGTCTTTTCCATGTCCTCTATAAGTTCTAGTTGCAACAAACTCACCTAGTTTATGTCCAACCATATCTTCTGTTACATATACTGGAACATGTCTTCTACCATCATGAACCGCAATTGTGTGACCAACCATTTGTGGGAAAATCGTAGAACGGCGTGACCAAGTTTTAATAACTTGTTTGTCGCCTGAAGTATTCATTGCATCTACTTTTTTCAATAAATGATCATCTGCAAATGGTCCTTTTTTTAGTGAACGAGCCATGTATTTTAACCTCCTTAAAATTCACATTTTAAATCATGGACTGTAAAATAATTATTTAATAGTACTTCCATCTCTTCTTCTTACAATTAAATTGTTAGATTTCTTGTTTTTCTTTCTTGTTTTAAGTCCTAATGCAGGTTTACCCCAAGGTGTTACTGGACTTGGCATACCAATTCCTGTTCTACCTTCACCACCACCGTGAGGGTGATCGTTTGGATTCATTGCCGAACCACGTACTGAAGGTCTAAAACCTAAATGACGTTTACGTCCTGCCTTACCAATTGTAATAAGCTCATGATCAGCATTACCTACTTGACCTATTGTTGCTCTACATATAATTGGTACCATTCTCATCTCACTACTTGGAAGCCTAAGTGTAGCATATTTACCTTCCTTCGCCATAAGTTGAGCTGAATTTCCTGCTGATCTAACAAATTGACCACCTTTACCAGGATATAGTTCAATGTTGTGAACTTGTGATCCTACTGGAATGTTTTGAAGTGGTAAGCAGTTACCTACTTTTATCTCAGCGTTTGCACCATTCATTAACTTAGCGCCAACCTTTAATCCTGTAGGTGCTAGTATATATGCCTTCTCGCCATCTGCGTAGCATATTAATGCAATATTAGAAGTTCTATTTGGATCATATTCTACGCTTAAAACAGTTGCTGGAATATCATCTTTTCTTCTTTTAAAATCAATAATTCTATATTTTCTTTTCGCACCGCCACCTCTGTGCCTAACCGTAATTTTACCTTGATTATTACGACCAGCAGTTCTATTCAAAGAAGTCACTAATGATTTCTCTGGTTTTGTTTTTGTAATTTCAACAAAATCAGAACTTGTCATATGTCTTCTAGAAGGTGTATATGGGCTATAGTGTTTGATTCCCATTATTTGCACTCCTTTCAAACTTTAGTTTTTATAATCCTGAGAAAATCTCAATGTCTGTGCTATCTTGTGTTAATTGAACAATAGCTTTTTTCTTTTTTGCAGTCTTACCTACATCATTTCCACGTCTACGAGTTTTTCCACCAAGATTTATAGTGTTTACTTTTTCTACTTTTGTTCCAGGAAACATTTTCTCTACCGCTTCCCTGATTTGATTCTTTGTAGCTTCAGGATGTACTGAAAATGTATACTTTTTCTCAGCCATTGAATTCATACTTTTCTCAGTTACAATTGGCTTAAAAATAACATCATAATATTTAATATCTGCCATTATGCGTACACCTCCTCAATTTTTGCTACTGCTTCTTTACTCAATAATACTGTATCATATTTTAAAACATCATATACACTTATTGAATTAGATAAAACAGTTCTTACTTTAGGAAGATTTCTTGCAGATAGAGTAACATTCTCATCCTTTTTATCAAGTATTATTAGGGCTTTATCAATTTTAAAGCTATCTAGCATAGTTTTTATTTGTTTTGTTTTAATTTCGTCAAAACTCAATTCATCTAAAACAATTAGTTTATCAGTGTTTACTTTTGAAGTTAAAACTGATTTAATTGCAATTACTCTTTCTTTTTTGTTCATTTTAAATGAATAGTCTCTTGGCTTTGGAGCAAATACAACACCGCCACCTTTCCATTGTGGTGATCTTATAGAACCTTGTCTTGCACGGCCAGTCCCTTTTTGTCTCCAAGGTTTTCTTCCTCCGCCTCTAACTTCAGCGCGAGTCTTAGTGCTTTGAGTACCTTGACGTTTATTAGCTAGTTGATGTACAACCGCCATATGAACTAAATGTTCATTTATCTTTATGCCGAATATAGAATCTTTTAATTCTATAGAACTAACTTCTTCACCTTCGACATTATATACTTTTACATTTGCCATTTTATATCTTCCTCCTTTCCTAATATCTAGTTTGATTTAACGCTTTCTTTAAGCATTACTAAGGATTTCTTTGGTCCCGGAACAGCGCCTTTTATAAGTATAATGTTTTCTTTAGCATCAATACTTACTACTTCTAAGTTTTGTATTGTTACTTTTTCACTACCCATATGACCTGCCATCTTTTTACGTTTAAATACTTTACCAGGGTCTGAAGCACCAGCATTTGCACCATGTGCTCTATGGTATCTTGAACCATGTGACATAGGTCCTATTGATAAACCATATCTTTTAATAGCTCCTTGGAAACCTTTACCTTTTGATGTAGCAGTTGCGTCTACTTTATCACCATTAGCAAAGATATCTGCTTTGATTTCTTGACCTACAGAGTATTCGCTAGCATTTTCTAGTCTGAATTCTCTTAAAAATCTTTTGTTATTAACTCCTGCTTTAGCAAAGTGTCCTTTTTTTGGTTTATTCACTAGATTATCTCTAATGTCACCATATCCAACTTGTACTGCTGAATATCCATCATTCTCATTAGTTTTTATTTGAGTTACAACTAATGGACCTGCTTGTAGCACAGTTACTGGAATTAGCTCGCCATTTTCAGCAAAGACTTGAGTCATCCCAATTTTTGTGGCTAAAATTGCTTTTTTCATATTTACTACCTCCTATTGATCTACAGCGGATTGCATCTTTCGCAATCATCCTAGATGGTTTATCTATATAAACCCTAAGGATTACTACATTCATTATTTTTGTTTCATTTTGATATCGATGAATACACCTGCTGGCATTTCTAATCTCGATAATGCATCTACAGTTTTCTGTGTTGGTTCCATAATATCAATCAATCTCTTGTGGGTTCTTTGTTCAAACTGTTCTCTTGCATCTTTGTATTTGTGAACAGCTCTAAGAATTGTAATTATTTCTTTCTTAGTCGGTAGTGGTACAGGACCACTCACTTTAGCACCTGTCTTCTTAACAGTACTAATAATCTTCCCTGATGATTGATCAACTAACTGATGATCATATGCCTTTAGTATAATTCTCATTACTTGACTTGCCATAAAAAAAGCCGCCTCCTTTTCGCACTTAAATTCAGTACGACAAGTGGTGACTGTACACTCATCCGTGTGTTTCTTATTTTTTCAAATAAATCAACAAATCTATTTCGATTTGCTTTTTTATTTGTTTCTTTTAAGTATCACACTATTTATCTGTCTAACACAGATCTTTGAATTCGTACAGTGACTTGTCGCCAGTTTCATAACTTGACCTTCGCTCTGCGGAATACCCTACTATAATTTAAGTAGCAACCTCACGCTTCTACGCTATCAACGTCACAACAAAAATATTATACACTAGTTAAATTATATATGCAAGTACTTTTTTATATTTAATCTATTTTGCTAAGTTGTATAATGAAATGACCGAATTAAATAAAAAAGAATGATTCATGTGAATTTATTTGTTATAGTGTAATCACAACAAAACCCTATAGCAAAGGAGAAACACAATGAATCATTCTAATACAAATAATA
>DUQJ01000002.1 GCA_012837865.1 Clostridiales bacterium
CTTTATAATGAGATAATAAGGATATATATGCTTTTAATTCCAATAGACTGTTTTTTAATGTGTATTTCTTTATAACCTCACCAGAATCATTTATTATTATTACTAAATTCCCTTGGTACGGTATAAGAATAAAATTTTCTCCATATTCATGTATTTCATAAATAGCATAATTTTTATGATCTCTTATTGTTGTATAATCCGTAGTATCTATATTAATCAATGAAACTGCTTCTGTATTTATATCTAACATTATTAATCTTTGTGCCTCATGGGGCATAAAGAAGATTTTGTTTTTTATTGTCTTCGTATACCAATAACTATAATATTGTTCATTATCTAGCCATATTTCATTATTAAATGATATTGATCTAATTTCTTTTCCATTATTTAAATCATATATTTTAAGTTTGCTATACTTCTTAACAGGGGGGATATATAATCTACTATTATTTATTGTTCCAAAATGTTTATTTAAACCTATATCCCAAATCCTCATTTCACCATCTTCAACAGATATTCTTACACTTTGGTTCACTTCATCATTATATAAATATAAACTTTGATTGTAAAATGACATCATTTTAAAATTCATTTTTCTATTTTGGGGAAAAGTTATTTCATTTGGCCATTTACTATATATTTCATATGATTTTTTATTTAAATTTATTTTTATGACTCCAGGATATTTCATTGGTAATAAATATAGGTATTTTCCATTAAATATTGGTTTTCTATATTTTACTTTATCATCGTGTTGACTTACATCGATTGGAAGTAAAAACCTTTCAATTTCTTGCGAACGAATATTATAAATATAGATATTTTTAGCATTCCAAGGTAGCATCCAAATACAATCTTGGTAATAATATAATCCTGAAAACAGCATTTTATTTGAATCTTCTGGTATCATTGATATTGGCTTAATAATATTTGTATCTAAATTTAATGTATAAAGTATATTGCTATTGCAAGATGTAAAATACAATGTATTTTTTTTTAAACAAGATGAATTTATATGTAGATTTTGATCTATGTGATTTTGTTTCATATTTCCTCCATTATGATTATCTCATTTCTTATGTCCTAATAAGTTTCTCTAATTCTTCTAAATATCTATTAAAGTTCTTTTTATAATAATTGACTTCATCCAATTCATTCCAATTAGAAAAATCCATACTAAAAATTTTTTCATAACTATCTACAAATCTAATGTAGGGTACGTCGTGCAACCAAGCTTTGTAAACACCCTCTACTTTCTTTGTTAAATTATTTATAGCAATACAAGGCGTACCGCTAATTGCACAAGAAATCATACAGTGGAGTGTATCTGTAATTACTATTTTAGCACTTTTTAATTCATTAATTTTTTCTTGAATTATAGCCTCCCTTTTGTCTATTTTTATTTCTTCATTCCAATGCATACTTATCTTTCTTGTTTTGTAACCCTTAAATTCAAAGTAATTTTCAATCTTCATCTTTTCATTCTCTAATAAGCAACCTTCCTTATCATTACGCAAACATAAAATTACTCCTTCTTTCTTGTTTTTTTCATGTGAATAATTTAAAAGCAATGCTACATCAGGATGCAAAAAAGTCTTCGAGCTATCTCCAAAATATAGTTTAAACTTAGCCATTGAAATTTCTTCTCTTAAGCAAACAGTTACATCCCTATGTCTTTTTAGCAGATTGTATACTAATTCTTTCTGGTTTTCTCCATCTACTGTATCTTCAAAATATATGGTTTGTGGCATTATTATAATTTTGTTGTTTATGAAGTTATAAATAATACTATATAAATTCTCGCCACTGTAAGGCCAAAGAGATCCAAAAAAACCTCCCCCTGTTATAACTATAATATCATCAATATTCACACTTCCTATAATCTCTTCCTTATTCTGTCTATAGTTAACATTAGTAATTTCCAACATCTCATAGTTTGGAAAGTATTCACTTAGAAAATTCTTTGCAGCCTCTGCAATTAAGTGATCTCCTATATTAGTGTGCTCTGGTGTATTTATAAGTATAATTTTATTTGCTTTAGATTTACAACAATTGTATAATTTGTTGTATACATTTCGTTTTACATTAAGATCTAGGGGAGTTTTATCTCTTGCATGTATCCTATGCACTTGATATCTATAGTTATATTTTTCTATTATGGTGTTGTATATTTCTTCTTCATATAAATGTGATAGAATTATTATTTCATCAATATCTAGTTCTGCTAAATCATTAACATTTATTACATCATATCCATAAAATTTTTCAATATAGCTTTTCTTATATGTATCTATAAATATAAGTTTTGAATGAA
>DUQJ01000046.1 GCA_012837865.1 Clostridiales bacterium
TAGCACAATTGGATATAGTAAACTCCAAAATAAAAGCCCAAAGTCTCTGCAAATATTCTTCCCCTGATAGATACAATTTCTAAAGAGATTCTTCATATCAATCCCTTAGCTCCTTTCCTGTCAACTCCAAAAATACATCATTTAATGTAGGAAGTTGACTGTAAAGCTTGGTATAGATTAGTTTATTTTCTTTAATAAAAGCCAAAAGATTAAATAGGTTATTGACACCATTCTGGAATTTTATGATGTAATCTTCTTCATCCTTTTGTACTTCTATTACATGGGGTATCTCTTTAATCTTTTCTATTATTTCTTTCTTAACATCTAAAAAGCCTATAACAATCTTTTCTGTTGTTGTAATCATAGCCTTTAATTCCTCATTAGTCCCGGATACTAGGCTCTTACCCTTATCCATAATCACTATTCTATTACAAAGCATTTCCGCCTCTTCTAGGTAATGAGTGGTGTATATAATCGTGCTTCCATCTCTATTAAGTTTTTTGATACCTTCTAGGATAAAATTTCTACTTTGGGCATCTACCGCAACTGTTGGTTCATCTAAAAAAATCAACTTAGGTTTATGGGATATGCCACAAGCTATATTTAATCTTCTTTTTAGTCCGCCGCTTAATTTCCTTGGCTGAAATTTTATATAATCTTTTAACCCCACAAAATCTATGGCCTCTTCAACATACTGCTTTCTTACCTTTTTATCATCGATATACAAACCACAAAAATAATCTATATTTTCTTTAACCGTTAAGTTTTCAAATACTGAAACTTCCTGCGGGACAACCCCTATCTGCCTTTTTATATCATAAGAATTAGAAGTCATTTTCTTACCAAAGATTTCTATTTCTCCTTTATCAAATTTCAGCAGGGATAATATGCAATTAATCGCCGTCGTCTTCCCACATCCATTAGGCCCCAGCAACCCTAATACTTCCCCCTCCTTTACTTCTATATTAAAATGATCTAAGACTATGAGTTCCTTATAGCTTTTCACCAAATTATCAACCTTAACTATCATTTCCATCTCCCCCATCTTTATGTAATATCTTACTATCATTATATAATCTAATATCTCGTCAATGTAGTGTATAAAATCACATAATCATATGACATTTGTCAGGTGCTCCATTGTATTTATTCCTCTTTATTAGTATAATCTGCTTAATAGCAGTTTAAGCAGATTATAGGGGGGAACCATACTATGAGAATATTTTTAGAAAAGCTCCTTATTATGATGTTTTGTTTATATCATTCACACAACATTTCTCTGACTACGGATATTGTTTTTTTATTTTTATCTAGTATTATTATCTCCCTATTACTTGATCTGTTTCATAAAAAGAAATATAGGATCACTATTTATTTAGCCTTTATTTTAATGTGCTTCTTAAATTCACACTATCTATTTTATATGCCTTTAATTATTTATAATATGTATCTTGATTTAAGGGGCTATACAGCAATTACATTGACATTACTATTCCTAAATTTTTCCCCTCTTAGCTTAATCATAACCTTGCTATCCATCTATCTATCCGCCTCTACCCATGACTATAATAAACGATTAGATTCAACCAAACTTACTCATCATTCTTTAATAGAGGACACATTCCATCTTAGAAACCATAATGAACAATTAGAGAAAGATAAAGAAAAGAATATTCATATTGCAATTTTGACAGAAAGAAATCGAATTTCAAGGAAATTACATGATTCAATTGGCCATGTAATCAGTAGTTCTATCTTGCAAGTAGAGGCTCTAAAAGTAATAACAGCAGACAAAAACATAGAACCTTTGAATACGCTTCAAAATACCCTAGATAAAGGAATGGAAGATATAAGAAATAGTATTCATAATATTTATAGTGAATCTTTAGATTTAAAAGCCAAAATTTATGAGCTTAGTGAAGATTTCCCTAAATTAAAAACAGAATTAAATTATAATATTACAAGTGATTTATCTTATGATTTGAAATTCGACATTCTATCTATCATAAAAGAAACAATTACCAACTGCGCTAAGCACTCCAATGCTAACAAACTTGTCCTAAATTTATTAGAACAACCTAAATTCTACTCTCTTATCATAAAAGATAATGGCAGCCATCTTGACACGGATAAACACTTGTTAAATAAAGGGATGGGGATGTCTTCTATGAAAGAGATAGCTGATAAATATGGTGGTTCTTTCAATTATGAATTTAATCAGGGTTTTAAAATACATACAACCTTAATGAAAGGATAATAATGATGAAAATTATAATCGTTGATGATGACCATTTAGTCGTGAATTCTTTAAAAGTAATTGTTGAGGCACAAGGCATTGAAGTTTTAGCAATAGGTCATGATGGATTAGAGGCTATCAAGCTCTTTGAACAATATAGACCTGATCTAATCCTGATGGATATTAGAATGGAAAAATTAAATGGAATTGATGCTACGCGGGAAATATTGAAAATGGATCCCAGCGCTAAAGTTTTATTAATTACTACTTTTCAAGATGATGAATATATAGCTTCAGCCCTTTCTTTAGGTTGCAAAGGATATATACTCAAACAAAATATCAAAGGCATTATCCCAGCCATCAATGCAGTCTACTCAGACAATTTAGTATTTGATTCAAAAATTGTATCCAATATTAAAAAACAGCCTGAAAAAGAAATTTCCCTGGATTTATCCCCCAGGGAATTAGATGTTTTACTCTTGGTAGCTGATGGCCTGAATAATAAAGAAATCGCCGATAGATTATTTTTAAGTGAAGGAACCGTGAGAAACTATATCTCTGTTATTCTTGATAAGTTTGAGCTTAGAGATCGAACCCAGCTGGCAATACATTATTATAAAACCAAATATGGCGTCACTTATTGAACTTTTAGGCAATATGTGGTATATTGAAAACTAGTTAATGAAAGATAAATGATA
>DUQJ01000003.1 GCA_012837865.1 Clostridiales bacterium
ATAAGATAGAAGCAGTATGTTTTTAGAATATTAAAACAATAATACTTAAGCTAATAGAATCGGTTACTGAGGTAACCGATTTTTTACGTTTATCATTCTTAAAGTAGACAAGAAATTATAATTTATAAATTAATATAAAAACATTGCTAGATTTATTTAGTTAAGATATCATAGAGATAATTGAAATAATAATATTAAAATAGTTCTTAAAAATATCACTGGGGGTACAACAATGAAATTATATATTAAACAAAGAATATTTTCTATAAGAGATAAGTATGATATTTATGATGAAAACCAGAGAACAAGATTTTATGTAGAATCTGAACTTTTCTCTTTTATGGCTAAAATACATTTATATGACCATTTAGGAAATGAACAATTCTTTATTAAACAAAAGTTTAAGTTTTTATTAAGTGAGTATGAAATATACAAAAACAATATTTTATGTGCTAAGATAAATCAAAGACTAAGTTTTATAAAAGGGAAATTAGATATCGGAAGTAACTATGGACAATTTTATATAGAGGGTAATTTTTTGGGAATGGAATATACAATTTATCATAACGGTAATTACTATGGTAGTATTAGTAAGAAGTGGTTATCGTGGGGTGATAGTTACGAACTGGATATAGCAAAAGATGAAGATGCGGCTTTTATATGTGCTTTGGTTGTTGCAATAGACCATTGTATGCATAATCAAAATAGTAGAAACAACAATTAAAAAAATGGAGGCAGATTATGAAATTTACAAAGATGCAAGGTTGTGGAAATGACTATGTATATATTGACTCAACAAAAGAAATAATAAAACCTTTAACAAGTAAATATGTTGCTGACACAGCAATAAAAGTTAGCAATAGAAATTATGGCATTGGTTCTGACGGCCTTATATTAATTAAATCATCTAATATAGCAGACTTTACAATGGATATGTACAATGCAGATGGATCTAGTTCTCCTATGTGTGGAAATGGAATAAGATGTGTTGGGAAATATGTATATGATTATGGTTTAACTAGCAAAACTAATCTAAAGATTGAAACAAAGGCTGGAGTGAAAGATTTAGAATTACATTTAGATAATGGTAAGGTCAAAGAGATCACTGTGAATATGGGAATGCCAATATTAGAACCAGAACTAATACCTGTAAAATTAGAAGGGGATAGTATTATAGATAGAGAAATAATTGTAGGGAATGATAAATACAATATAACTTGTGTATCAATGGGTAATCCTCATGCAATTGTATTTGTGAACGATACGAAATCTATAGATATAGAGAAAATAGGGCCATTATTTGAAAATCATGAAATATTTCCTGAAAGAGTAAATACCGAGTTCATAAAAGTTGTAGATAGAAAGACTTTAGATATGCGGGTTTGGGAGAGAGGTTCCGGGGAAACATTAGCTTGCGGTACAGGCGCATGTGCAAGCGTTGTAGCATCTGTTTTAAATAATTTAACAGAGGATAAAGTTACTGTTAGACTACTTGGAGGCGATTTAGAAATATTTTATGATAGAAATGGCAAGACTGTATATATGACGGGTCCAGCAGTCACAGTATATGAAGGTGAAATTAAAATATAATATTGTATTAAGCATGAGCATTGACAAAAAACTAATATTATATTATTATAAAGGCATACCCCCCGGGGGTGAGGTGATTAACCATAAAGCAAAAGAACTAACCCCTGCATAGTGAAAGGAGAAATTATGAATAAAAAATATAATATAACAGGCATGACTTGTTCATCTTGTTCTGCGGCAGTTGAAAAATCAGTACAGAGATTAGGTGGAGTTAAATCTGCTAATGTAAATCTATTGTCTAACAGCATGACTGTAGATTATGATGAGAATGTAATAGATGATAATAATATAATAAAAACTATAATTAATGCTGGATATGGTGCTGAGCTTCATAATAGTGAGCCAGAATTACAAAAGGAAGAAGATAATTTTGCGGAAATAGAGATTAAAGAAATGAAAACTAGAATTATAATATCATTTGTTTTTATGATTCCACTAATGTATGTAGCAATGGGGCATATGATAAACCTACCTATGCCATCATGGTTAATAGGAACAGAAAATGCCGTATCATTTGCATTTTTACAATTTCTACTTACTATACCTGTTTTAATTGTAAATAAAAAATATTATCAAGTTGGATTTAAGACTTTATTTCATGGAAGACCGAATATGGATTCATTGATAGCATTAGGTTCTGGAGCAGCCTTTGTATATGGGATATTTGCGATTTTTAGAATCGGATATGGACTGGGTCATAATAATTTAGAAATTGTTCATAGATATAGACATGATCTTTATTTTGAATCAGCGGCTATGATACTTACATTAATTACCTTGGGTAAATTCCTTGAGACCAGATCAAAGGGTAAAACATCAGAAGCTATAAAAAAATTAATGAACCTAGCACCTAAAACAGCTACTGTAATACGTTTAGGTATTGAGATGGAAATTCCTATAGGCGATGTTGAAGTAGGTGAAATTATTATAGTTAAACCAGGTCAAAGTATCCCAGTTGATGGAACTATAATAGAAGGAAGCTCCTCAGTTGACCAAGCAGCCTTAACAGGTGAAAGTATTCCAGTTGAAAAAAATATCGGTGATAAAGTAATTTCTGCGACTATAAATAAAACGGGATTCTTTAAATTTAAAGCAGATAAAGTTGGAATGGATACAACTTTGGCTAAAATAATTCAATTAGTAGAGGATGCTAATACTTCTAAGGCACCTATTGCTAAATTAGCGGATAAAATTAGTGGTATTTTTGTTCCAATAGTTATTATTATAGCCATATTTTCAACGATATTATGGCTCTTATTAGGATACTCATTTGAGTTTGCTTTATCAATTGGAATAGCTGTGCTTGTAATATCATGTCCTTGTGCACTTGGCTTAGCAACACCCGTAGCAATAATGGTTGGCACTGGAAGAGGGGCACAATATGGCGTCTTATTTAAATCAGCAGAATCATTGGAAGTTCTTCATAATGTTAAAACTGTTATTCTTGATAAAACAGGCACTATAACAGAAGGTAAACCAAAGGTTACAGATATAATTACTAATAAAGATATAAGCAAGGAAAAACTGTTATCTATTGCAGCATCTATTGAAAAACCTTCTGAGCATCCATTAGCAGAAGCTATTATTGAAGAAGCAAACAGTATGGATATAACTATTAATGAAGTTGAGGATTTTAACTCTATATCAGGGAAAGGCTTAATATCAACCATAGATAAAATCAAATATTATGCAGGTAATTTAAGACTTATGGAAGAAAACAATATAAATATATTTGATTATCATGCTGTGGCAGATCAGTTTGCAAATGAAGGAAAGACACCCTTGTTTTTTGCAGATGAAAAAGAGGTGTTAGGTGTTATCGCGGTAGCGGATGTAATTAAATCAAATAGTAAACAGGCTATTGATAAACTAAAGGAAATGAACATAGATGTTGTAATGCTTACCGGAGATAATAAAAAGACCGCAGAAGCAATTAGAAAAGAACTTAATATTGATAGAGTTGTAGCTGAAGTTCTTCCACAGGATAAGGAAAATGAAATAAGGACTATTCAGGCAAGTGGTAGAAAGGTTGCAATGATTGGTGATGGAATTAATGATGCACCTGCTCTTGCTAGGGCAGATGTTGGAATTGCTATTGGTGCAGGTACAGATATTGCTATTGAATCAGCAGATGTAGTTCTTATGAAAAGTGATTTGTTAGATGCTGTAACAGCAATTAGGTTAAGCAAAGCAACTATAAAAAATATAAAAGAAAACTTGTTTTGGGCCTTCTTCTATAATACTTTGGGCATACCAATTGCAGCTGGTTTATTATTTATACCATTTGGAATAAAGTTAAATCCAATGTTTGGGGCAGCTGCAATGAGTTTAAGCTCGTTGTTTGTAGTGGGAAATGCTTTGAGATTGTATAAAAAATAATATAACTATTTAGATGATATATATAATTAATAGGATGAATAGGTAGGTGGATTTATGAAATCTGATAGAAATAAAATAGTTAGACTTTTAAAAACGGCAAGAGGTCAAATTGACGGAGTTTTAAAAATGATAGAAGAAGATAGATATTGTATTGATATATCTAATCAAGTGATGGCAACTGAGGCAATTCTTAGAAAAGTTAATAGGCAAATATTACACGATCATATAGGCTCGTGCGTTAATGAAGCATTTAATAAAGATGATCAACAAAAGAAGATAGAAGAAATAATGATAATTATGGATAAGTTAACAAAATGATAGCATAATTAAATTACACAAAAATAAAAGGTACTATTTTGATATAATAGACATTGTATTAATTATGTTATAGTATATATAGAGAATATATAAGTAATAGAGATTCAAAATAGGAGGACTATATGATTTATCCAAATTTCTTATCAAAAGGACAGAAAATTGGTGTAACAGCAATTTCGGATGGACAAAGCAAAGATGTTGATTATATTAGGTTAGATCATGCGGCAAAAAAATTAAAAGATTATGGTTACTTAGTTGTTGAAACCAAAAATGTAAGAACAAGTGTAAAGGGAAGAAGTTCCCATGCTAGAATAAGAGCAAATCAATTACATCAACTATTTAAAGATAGAGAAGTTAGCGTAATTATGGCAGCTAGTGGAGGCGATTTTCTTGTAGAAGCTCTTCCGTATATTGACTTTGATCTCATTAAGAATAATCCAAAATGGTTGCAAGGATTTTCAGATATAACAGGATTATCATTTGTAATTACAACAAATTTAGATATAGCAACAATTTATAGCGATAATTTTGGAACTTTTGGAATGGATGAATGGCATCCATCATTACTAGAAAATATAAAAATTCTTGAAGGAGAAGATATAATTCAAGAAAGTTTTGAAAAATATCAAGATGGGTACTTTGATAGAGTTACAGGATTAGAAGGTTTTGTTTTAAACTCTAAAACTGAATGGAGGAATATTACAAACCTAGATGAATCAACTGAAATCGAGTTAAATGGTAGAGCATTAGTAGGCTGCCTTGATATTCTTCTTAATCTAGTAGGAACGAAATTTGACAAAACAAAAGAATTTATTCAAAAATATCAGAATGACGGAATTATTTGGTTTCTAGAAAGTTATAACTTAAGTAGCGAAGAACTAATAAGAGGTTTATGGCAATTAAAACATGCAGGATGGTTTGAAAATACTAATGGATTAGTATTTGGTAGACCTGCTATGTTTAGTTCGTATACGGATACAAGTTATGATGAAGCAGTTTTATCTGTATTAGGAGAGTTAAATATGCCTATAATACTAGATGCAGATATTGGACATAAGCAACCTCAATTTACTATGATTAATGGAGCGATAGCTTCAATTTACAGTAAAGATGGGATGGGTAGTATTTTATTTGAAAGAAGGTAATTCAAATGACAAGTGAAGAATTTGATGAACTTGCATTAAAATCTAAAATTAAATTTAGTGATGAGGAAAAGAATAAAGCCATTTTTCTTCTAGATAATATGCTTTATGATATACAAAGTATAGAAAATTTAGATACAGAGGGCTTAGATATTATGGTAACGCCACTTCAACTAGAGAATGTTTTTAGAGATGATAATGCTAATGAATCGTATAAGCAAAAAGAGATTTTAAACAATGCAAGCAATATAAATGGGGACTATTTTTCGATTCCAAAAGTGATTAAAGACTAGGTGGTAGACAGAATGAATGATATCTTAAAGATGTCAGCGACTGACATAAGTAGATTAATTAAAGATAGAAAAATTAAAGTAGAAGAACTTATCCAGATTCAATTTAAAAGAATTAAGCAAGTCGAGCCAAATATCAATAGTTTTATATCAACTAATGAAGAAAAAGCAATGATTAAAGCGAGAGAAGTTCAAGAGCTAATTGACCAAGGTCAACTAAGGAATTCCAATATTGTAGGCATACCGATTGCTATAAAAGATAATATTTGTACAAAAGGAATTATAACATCAGCTGCATCTAAAACATTATCTAATTATAAGCCAATATATGATGCAACAGTAATTAATAAATTAAATGATGCGGGAGCAATTATTATTGGCAAAACTAATTTAGATGAATTTGCTATGGGTGGTTCTACAACAACGTCTTATTATGGGGCGTCAAGAAATCCTGTTAACAATGACTATATAACGGGTGGATCAAGTGGTGGATCAGCGGCTGCGATAGCTGCGGATCAAACATTTTTAAGCTTAGCAACAGATACTGGTGGGTCTATTAGACAACCAGCATCTTATTGTGGAGTTGTAGGGCTTAAACCATCATATGGTAGAGTATCTAGATATGGTATGATACCATTTGCATCATCATTAGACCAGATAGGGACAATAACTAAGAATGTATCTGATACGGTGGCCTTATTTGATGCTATATACGGAAATGATGGTAAAGACTCTAATATGATTACTAATCAAACCTTTTCAATGAATAAAGCACTAGCTAGTGATATAAAAGGACTACGTATTGGAATCCCAATTGAATTTATGGATGAGGGTCTAGACCAAGAGATTAGGGATAAGGTTAATGATTCGGTTGAAGTTTTACAAGAAAGAGGAGCTATAGTTGAGGAATTTCACTTAGATATATTGAATTATATTAAACCAGTATATTATATAATTGCTTGTGCAGAAAGCAGTTCTAATATGGGGAAATTTGATGGTATTAGATATGGGAAAGACTTAGCTAATGGCGAAGATTTGGGATTGGAAGTCAAGTTAAGGACTTTGTTTGGAATCTACGTACTGACGAAAGATAATTATTATCAAATTTATGAACAAGCTCTAAAAGTAAGACGACTAATTAAAAACAATATTGATAATGCATTCACTAAATATGATGTATTAATAGGACCAACAGTCCCTAATATTGTTCCTAACTTTAGGGAGTTTGAAAAAGATCCATATAATATTAATACATCTACTAAATACACTGCAGCAGCTAATTTAGCGGGTATACCAGCTATTAGTATACCTTGTGGTATTGATAGGAGAGGATTGCCAATAGGACTTCAAATAATGGGCAAATCATTTTGTGAAGAAGATGTTTTAAGAGTTGCATACACATATGAACAAGCTATAAAAAAGAATAGGTGATAAAGGATGATTAGTTTAGAAAGAATAAAACAAGACAAATATGAAATAGTAATAGGGATTGAAACACATGTGGAATTATTAACTAAGACAAAAATATTTTGTAATTGTTCAACACAATTTGGAGGAAAACCTAATTCGCAATGTTGCCCTATATGTACGGGTATGCCAGGAGCACTTCCAATGTTAAATGAAAAAGTGCTTGAAAAGGCAATAAAACTGGCGATTGCCTTAAACTGTAAAGTATCCAATATATCAAGATTTGATAGAAAAAACTATTCCTATCCTGATTTGCCAAAATCGTATCAAATATCTCAACTTTATATGCCAATTGGAAGAAATGGATACTTAGAGATCAATAATATTAACAAAAACAGAATAGGAATCCATGAAATTCATATGGAAGAGGATGCTGGGAAACTAATACACGAGGATGTAAATACATTAATAGACTATAATCGTGCTGGTGTTCCTTTAATCGAAATAGTAAGTGAGCCGGATATTAGTTCATCGAAAGAAGCAGTAGAATATCTTGAACAACTTAGATACTTGCTTATAGATTTAGGAATTTCAGATTGTAAAATGCAAGAAGGATCATTTAGAGCAGATATTAATTTATCAGTAAGAGAAATTGAGAGTGAAAAATTAGGAATAAGAACAGAAATGAAAAATCTAAATTCATTTAAGGCAGTAGAAGATGCTATTGAATATGAAAGTAACAGACAAATTGCTGTGATTGAAAACGGAGGAAGCATTATTCAGGAAACAAGGCGATGGGATGATAATTTAAAGAAAAGTATATCTATGAGAGTAAAAGAGGAATCAAATGATTATAGATATTTCCCGGACCCAGACCTACCACCAATTATTATAAGTGAAACATTTATTAATAATATAGAGAGTAATTTGCCAGAATTACGAGATGAAAAAATAAATAGGTATTGCAATACATGGGGTATACCTTTGTGTGAAGCAGAGATAATTGTTTCGGAAAAGAATTTAGCCAAATTATTTGAGGAAACTGTAAAAATAACTAATATGGCCAAAGAGGTATCAAATTGGATCATAATGGATACAATGAGGGTATTAAAGGATAAGAAAATACATATAAATGATATAAAATTAAGGCCAGAGAATTTGGCAAAACTTATAATTATGATTAAAGATGGAAAAATTAATAGTACAATCGCTAAAGAGGTATTTGATGCAATATTTGATACAAATCTCGACCCAGTAGTCTATGTTAAAGAAAATGACTTAATAATTGTAGAAAACAAAGAAATACTTAGAGAGAAAATCAATGCAATTATTGAAGAAAATCCACAGTCGGTAGAGGATTATAAGAATGGAAAAAAGAAGGTTATAACCTATTTGATAGGTAAAACAATGAAAGTAATGGCTGGACAAGCAGATCCTAAAAAAACAAGTGAAATTATAAAAGAAATCTTAGAGCAACTTTAAAAAGAATTTTTGCTCTAAGATTTTTTATGCACGTATATCGAATGAATATCGAGTAATATCATTAGTGCTATTATTATGGTTAAGAATATTGTCAAAAAAATCAATTGGTTTGTAGGATTCTTTAACTTCCCCTATAAAAGAATATCCATGATTTAACAATGCTTCTTTCAATAGACTAAGATTCTTTGTGATTAGTTGACGGGAAAAATCATCTTCAATAAAGAATTGTGTATAAATATTTGATTTATCAATTGTCATATGGATGTTAGTGTCTCCCAGTGATGGCATTTCTAAATGAAGAAGAAGCCTGAATTTTTTGTCATCCTCTTTAGTAGTAGTTTTATTCTTATAAATATATAAATCAGCGTGAGCCATTTCTTCTTCTAGATTTAATGGAAGTTGTACATAATCAAAAAAATTATTAATGAGCTTTATAAAATCAATATTATTATTTATGTTTTCAATTTTATTATCTATCTCTTTGCTAATGTTATTATCAATTTTAGTAACAATTTTTTTAATTAAATCAAGGTCTTTAACAAGTTCATTGTATTTATTAGAAACAAGATTTTCTTTTGAAATATCCTCAGGTGTAATTGCCCATCTATTATTAATTATTTTATCAAGAATATGATTATAATCTTTAGATTGAATTAATTTAACAAATTCTTCATTATCCATTTGTATCATACTCTCAATGAATGATTTATCAACTGTCAAATTATTATTATTTATATTCTCATTTAATAAAACTTTTATTATTTCAATATTAACTTCCTTTAGATTGCTAATATATTCATTATTATCAATTTGTAAAGATAAAGGTTGTTTGTCTTTATCTATTTCAGTGTTTAATAACTGGTTATTTTTATCTGTTTCATTATATAAAACTTTATTATTAGAAGTTACCAAATTTAAAAGTTCTTCTTTAACAGAATTAAATTCGTTAATTAGTTGATGACTATTATTTTTATAAGATATTATTTGATTTACTGTTTTTTCATTAAAAGGCATTTTATTCTTATGGATTATTATTAACTCATTTATGGAAAGCTCCTTATAAACATGAGACTGTTTAACAAGATTTTGCAGAGTCTCTTTGTTTATAGATAAATTATTTTTTAAAAGTTCCTCTACAATTTGTATGTTTTTGGGTGTTGGTGATAGATTAGCTTCCATTAAAGCTTTATCAACTGCGGGATTTTGTTTATCTGTATCTTCAGCTATAAAAGCAAGAGAGATTACACTATTATGTATTGATTGCACAGTAAATGATGCTATATCACCTATGTTTAAGCTGTTATTTGTATGTTGGAATTTAGCACTAATTTCTTCTCCAGATTCAGTCACAAGCTTCAATAAATTATTAATGGAATCAATAACTTCGCCTTTAATAATATCGCCAACAACTATATCAGCGACTGATGTTTTATATTCAGCATCATCTTGCGATTTGCCTAGTATCTGTGTATTGTAATAAGGTATGTTTGCATTTTTAATTGTTTGGTCGTTAGAAGATTTGTTTAATTCCATAATATCACCTTACTTTTATATTTGTATAACAATGATTACTATTATTAATATCGGCATAAATTGATTTGTTATAATAGGATCAACTAGATATGAATAAATAATGAATTCTATATTTAAAGATAAAGAAATTGATAATGATTATCAAATAGGGATTGACATTGTATTTAAGTTGCCGTATTATATGAGTGGAACATATATTTAATACCCAATTTTTATAATGATTAGGAGGATTATTATGAGAGAACAATGGTATGGATTTAAAGAAGGTAGCTGGACTACTGATATTAATGTTAGAGATTTTATTCATCAAAACTATACGCCATATGAAGGAGACGACTCCTTTTTAGTAGGGCCGACAGAACGTACAAAAGATCTATGGGAAAAAGTTTTGAAACTCATGGAAACTGAACAAGAGAAGGGGATAATTGATGCAGAAACATCTAAACCTTCTACAATTACGACTTTTGGACCTGGATATATAGATAAAGATAAAGAGGTAATAGTAGGGTTTCAAACAGATAAGCCACTTAAAAGAGGAATAATGCCTAATGGTGGTATTCGCGTTGTTAAAAATGCTTTAGAATCCTATGGTTATGTACTAGATAAGAAAACAGAAGAGATATACACAAATAATAGGAAGACACATAATGATGGTGTTTTTGACGCATATACTGTAGCAATGAGGAAGGCAAGACATTCAGGCATAATCACAGGTTTACCCGATGCTTATGGACGTGGGCGAATTATAGGTGACTATAGAAGAGTAGCTTTATACGGTGTGGATTTATTAATCCAAGATAAAGAACGAGAGAAAAGACTTTTAGAAAGACCAACACTTGATTCACCAGAAATTAGACTTAGAGAAGAGATTTCGGAACAAATTAAATCTTTAAAAGAATTAAAAGAGATGGCATTAAGCTATGGATATAATATAAGTCAACCAGCGAAAAATTCTTTTGAAGCAACACAATGGACATATTTTGCATATCTTGGTGCAATTAAAGAGCAAGATGGTGCTGCCATGAGCCTTGGGCGAGTTGCTACTTTCTTAGATATATACTATGAGAGAGATTTAAAAGAAGGTTCATATACAGAAAATGAGATACAAGAGTTGATGGACCAGTTTGTAATGAAATTACGTATGGTTAGATTCTTAAGGACGCCTTCATACAATGATTTGTTCTCAGGGGACCCTACTTGGGTTACAGAGGCGATCGGCGGTATGGGGTTAGATGGTAGAACATTAGTTACAAAGAGTAGCTATAGATTCCTCCATACACTTTACAATTTAGGACCAGCTCCTGAACCAAACCTGACAGTACTATGGTCGGTATCACTACCAAAACCATTTAAAGATTATTGTTCTAAGGTATCGATAGACACGAGTTCAATTCAATATGAAAATGATGAAATTATGAGAGATGAATATGGTGATGACTATGGAATCGCATGTTGTGTTTCTGCAATGAGATTAGGCAAGCAAATGCAGTTTTTCGGTGCGCGTGCAAATTTAGCAAAGGCATTATTATATTCAATAAATGGTGGTAGGGATGAAATATCGGGTGATCAAATAGGCCCACTATTCGCTCCAGTAACAAGTGAATATTTAGAATATGATGAAGTTATGGTTAAATTTGAACAAACATTAGATTGGTTATCTGAGCTTTATATTAATACTTTAAATGTTATTCATTATATGCATGATAAATACAATTATGAAAGTTTGCAAATGGCTCTTCATGATATAAATATACTTCGTACAGAGGCTTGTGGTATTGCAGGATTATCAGTTGTTGCTGATGCATTTTCAGCAATAAAATATGCAAAAGTAAAAACAATAAGAGATGAATCAGGGCTAGTAGTTGATTATGAAATCGAGGGCGATTACCCTGCATTTGGAAATAATGACAATAGAGTAGATCAACTTGCTATAGAAATAGTTGAAAAGTTTATGAACAAATTGCGTAAAGTTAAAACTTATCGTGATGCAAAACATACTTTATCAATACTTACAATTACATCTAATGTAGTCTATGGTAAAAAGACAGGAAGCACGCCAGATGGACGTAAGAAAGGTGAGCCTTTCGCACCAGGTGCAAACCCAATGCATGGAAGAGATAAATCAGGTGCAATTGCATCTATGGCTTCAGTTGCTAAATTACCCTACAAACATGCGGAGGATGGAATCTCATATACATTTTCCATTGTTCCAAAGGCATTAGGCAAAGATTATGAAGATAGAATAAGTAATTTAACATCTTTATTAGATGGATATTTTTATGATTCAGGCCATCATATTAATGTGAATGTGTTTGACAGAGAAACATTAATGGATGCAATGGAACATCCAGAAAAATATCCACAATTAACAATAAGGGTATCAGGATATGCAGTTAATTTTGTTAAACTTAGTCGTGAACAACAGCTAGATGTTATAAACAGAACTTTTCATGAAAGATAAAATATAGTAAAATTAATGGCAACATAGCTTATATGTTGCCATTGTAGTTTGAAAAAGTATTTGTTTAACAATTAACAAACTTTTAAAGGAACAGGTGATATCATGGAGGTTATAGGAAGAATACATTCATTGGAAAGTTTTGGAACAGTAGATGGGCCAGGAATAAGATTTGTTGTGTTTATGCAAGGTTGTGTGCTGAGATGTCAATTTTGCCATAATCCAGATACTTGGGATCCAGCAAAGGGTGAAGAATATACTGTAGAACAATTAATGGATGAAATAAGGAAGTATAAATCTTATATGGAGTTTTCAGGTGGAGGTGTAACCTTTACGGGTGGAGAACCTCTAATGCAAGCTGAATTTATTCTAGAAGTAGTAAAACGATGCAAACAAGAAGGGATATCAGTTGCTCTTGATACATCAGGATTTATTTGGAACAATTATGTACAAGAAGTATTAAAATATACGGATATAGTTCTTTTAGATATTAAGAGTTATGATCCTTTAGTATATAAAACAGTAACAGGAGTATCATTAGCTCCAACATTAAAATTATTAGAATATTTGAGAGAAGAGAATATAGAAACATGGGTAAGAATTATCATAGTACCGAACCTAATGGATGATTTAGAGAGCATAAGAGAATTATCGAATTATTTAGATGATTTCACTAATGTTAGTAAAATTGAACTTCTTGGATTTCATAAGATGGGTGAATATAAATGGAAAGAACTTGGTATGGAATATCAACTCTATGATACGCCAGAACCTACTAAAGAATTAATGAACAAAGTTAAAGAAATTCTGAAAACTAATGGTAAAAATGTTGTTGTAAGTTGAAGTTATAAGGAACATCAAAGACTTATTATAAGCCTCTGATGCTCCTTTTTATAAACTTAAGTTGAATATATTACTTTTTTTAATGCGACGGCTATACTATTCATAAAAACATATAATATAATAGCGTTGATAAACAACATTATAGAGGACTTTGGTAATCTTATTAAAAGTTCTACTTTAAAAGATGTACCACGCAATATGCTAAGCCATAAAGTATTTAAAGTAATAGATACTATAAATTCTAGTAAACTTGCAAGTCCTATTCTAATAGTATTTAAATGGGAGTTAAAGAATATAAAGCCGGCACCTAATCCAAGTACTGCATAACTTAAAGTAAAACCAAAGAAAAAAGGAAGACTACTTTTTCCTGCTAATATAATCATACTAATTATATCACCTAGCAGACCTACAGCTAAACCCATTAAAGGGCCACCTGTGAAACCAGCTAAACATAGTACAAGATATCCAAACCGAAACTCAATTACGGGAGAGATTTGAATATTTAGTGAATATACTACAAGGTAAAGAGCAAGTAGCATACCAGTTATAGCTATGATTTTGGGTTTTCTAAAATCCTTAAGATTAGCAACAAAAGTATCACTTCTGTTGTTTTTTGACATAAAAACACACCTCCTAAATAGTGTAATTAAAAAATCCATGCTACACTATGAGATGTGATTACTCATGAGTTGCAACAACGGGATGCGAACAATACACCGCAAGTATTAAAACTTTTCGTTCTGGTGACAACTCCCTGTTCACCAAACACTTAACGCGTATCATCCTACTTTGCCTACGAAAACTATTATAAAACATTATTGTTTTTAAATCAATGAATAATTAATATAGTTTTCTAATCATTTAAATGTTAGAATAAATATATGAAAAGTTCCAGGAGGTAAAAATGGAAAAGTGGAGAAATAATTTTTTTAAAATATGGTCAGGACAAGCAATATCTCAATTAACTAGTTCTGTAATTCAATTTGCTTTAGTATGGTATTTAACAGATAAAGCAGGTTCTGCAATATTACTTACAGTTGCAATGTTTATGGGATTTCTTCCCCAAGCGGTTTTAGGTCCATTTATAGGGGTGTTTATAGATAGATATAACAGAAAATTTATTATGATTATTTCGGATTTATTTATAGCTTTAGTAAGTACAATACTTATATTTGCAGGAGCATTTGGGGGATTATCAATACCATTAATTTTATTTGTAATGTTACTTCGTTCTATAGGAGCTGCATTTCATAATCCAACTCTTTTAGCGATTACTCCACAAATTGTTCCTGATGAGGAATTGACTAAATGTTCAGGATATTCACAGGGGTTAGAATCTGTTTCAATGCTTATTAGCCCTGCTATAGCTGCAGTATTATATAGTAGTTGGAATTTAAGCACAATTATAATATTAGATGTAGTAGGTGCTGTAGTTGCAGTTATTACATTATATTTAAGTAAAATTCCAAAACAAAAGGTTAAACAAAATACAACCAAAATAAAAGTAATTGATGAAGCAAAAGAAGGTTTTGCGATTCTTAAATCTAACAAACCTGTTATGGGATTAGTTATGATAAGCATTTTATATACTTTAGCATTGATGCCTACAAGTGCACTGTTTCCATTAATGAGTATGTCCTATTTTGGAGGAACAAGTACAAATGCAAGTATAGCTGAAATTTCGTTTTCAATTGGTTTACTAGTTGGTTCAATTATATTAGGCATATGGGGAGGAACGAAGAAAAAAGTTCACACAATTATAGGTTCATACTTATTGATGTCATTTAGTTTGATTTATACAAGCTTATTATCTCCAAGTGATTTTAGTGTTTTTGTAATAATGTCGTGCCTAATGGGCTTGTCAGGACCATTTTATTGGGGGATGTATAATTCTGTATTACAAAGAAGTGTTGATGAACAATATACAGGCAGAATCATGTCATTATCAAGCAGTATCAAATTTATTTCTGCTCCAATAGGTTTAAGTATATCTGGATTTGTTGCCGATTATTTTGGAGTTGAAAAATGGTTTATGATAGCAGGCATAATAACTATAATTGCAGCGACACTATGTTTTGTGATTCCAGATATTAGAAACTATGAGAATGGTTGATTTTTGTATGAAATTAGGCTTGCAATTATTAATGTTAAAATACAAATAAATCAACTCAAGTATATAAGGTGGAGGAAATATGAGGTTAGATAAACAGAAGTTAGCAGATTATAATAGGGGTTGTGTTATTGAGTTAATATCAAAGCGAGGGCCGATTAATCGAGCTGAGATTGCAAAGCAGTTAAAACTAAGCATCCCTACAATTATGAAGATAGCTGATGATTTCATTGATGAGGGAATAATAAGAATAATAGGCAAAGGTGAATCTACAGGTGGAAAAAGACCTTTGTTATATGAAATTATTGAAGATGCATATTATTGCATTGGATTAGATATAGGAAGAAGTAAAATAAACACAGTATTAACCAATTTACAAGGGAAAATAGTTAATAAAAACTTGGTAAATGTAAAACATCTGAATACACCTGGTGAATTTTTAGAAGTAATTATTAATGAAATTGAATTACTTATACATAAAAGTAATATTCCTAATGAAAAGATTATGGGGATAGGCGTTGGTGTACCAGGAATAATAGATAGGAAAGCAGGAATTGTATTATATTCATCGAATTTTGATTGGGAAAGTATTGACTTACTAACACCATTAAAAGAAAAATTTAATTTTAAGATTATAATTGAAAATTCAAACCGGACAATGGCCTTGGGTGAGAAATGGACTGGTGTTGCCCAAGAGTCTGACAATACATTTTGCATAAATATAGGTCATGGAATTGGAGCAGCAATTTTAGAGAAAGACACAGTTTATCATGGGAGCAGTGGAACTAGTGGAGAATTTGGTCATATTGTATTGCAAAAAGATGGTCCTCTTTGTGATTGTGGCAATTATGGTTGTTTAGAGGCCTTATCATCTGGAAATGCAATAGCAAAAAAAATGCAAAAGAAAAATGCAAAAGAAGTATTTGATTTGGCGAGGCAAGGAGATGCAATTGCAATTGATGTTATTGATTCAGCTATAGAGTATCTTGGCATAGGAATTGCGGGTGTTATAAATTTACTTGATCCAGAGATGGTAATTCTTTCAGGTGGGATCATGAAATCATATGATATGTTTTGGGGTAAGTTAACAGAGAATATTGAAAAATACAAAATGAAGAATACTGGACTAGATGTAAAAATCACAATAGGAGCATTGGGAGAAGACGCAACGGCTATTGGCGCAGCTGTACAATTACTAAAGAATTTTAGAAACAGTGGTGGTCAAATTGTATAAAAAACTAGAGGAATTTGTTGAAAAACAGATTCCTTTTTGTTTGATATACACAAAAAAATAAATTTTAATAAAAGTTATTGACATTAATGTTAATTGAGATTATACTGTAAATACATAGTTAGTTAAGTTAAGTAAGTAGCAAGGGAAAGGTTTGAAAGGGATTATGAAATATGATAAAAAATACATGGCTCAAATGAATAAAAAGGCTGTCTTAGATATTATTCGTACAAAAGGTCCTATTAATAAATCTGAAATTGCTAAATTAGTAGAGCTAAGCATACCAACAGTTATGAAGATATCAGATGATTTAACTGAATCAGGGTTAATTCATGTGGTTGGTAAAGGTGAATCTAATGGAGGAAAACGGCCAGAACTATTAGGTATGATATCAAATGCCTATTATATGGTTGGTGTTGATATCGGTCGCAGTAAAACAATTGCGATTATAATGAATTTAAACGGTGATATTATATATAAAAAGAAAATTAAAACAGGGAATACTAATCCGGCGATTGAATTACTTGAAAGAACTACTGAAATTATCAATCAAACTATTTTAGAAAGTAAAATTTCTATAAATAAAATACTTGGAATTGGAATAGTTACACCAGGACTTATAGATTATAAAAATGGAGTTGTAATATTTTCACCAGACTTTCAATGGGAAAATGTTAATATTAAAAAACATTTAGGAAATGCATTTGAAATCCCTATTCATGTAGAAAGTTCAAATCGTGCAATGGCACTTGGAGAAGGATGGTTTGGAGCAGCTGAAAAATCCAAGTATTTCATATGTATAAACTTGGGGCATGGTATTGGCTCAGCAATTATGGAAAAAGGTGATTTTTATAGAGGCAACTCTGGTAGTAGTGGAGAAATAGGTCATATTACATTAGAAAAAGATGGGCCGATTTGTGATTGTGGTAATCGTGGTTGTTTAGAAGCTCTTGCTTCTGGAAATGCTATTGCAGAGAGAGCAAAAAAATATATTAATGATGGGAAATCAACCGAGATAACAAAATTTATAGAAAATGGGATTAATAACATTGAAGCAAAAGAAGTTTTTGACGCTGCAAAAACAGGAGATTTAATAGCTAATAAAATCATAGATGAAGCAATAGAATATTTGGGAATTGGAATAGCAAACTATATTAATTTATTAGATCCTGATTTAATTGTTTTGGCAGGTGGAATGGTTAATGCTGGAGATTGTTTTATTGATAAAGTTAAGGAAAGTATTAAAAGAAGACAAATGAAGTTCGCTGGTACAAATGTAAGATTAGAAGTGACGAAATTAGGAATGGACGCAGCAGCAATTGGAGCAGCATCCATAATTCTCAGAAAAATTATAGAGAATGGTGGTAATACAAGTAAAAGGAGGAAAAAGAATGAGTAAGGAAATGTTGTTGGAAGTCAAAAATATCACAAAACAATTTCCGGGAACAAAAGCACTTGATAATGTTCAACTTAATGTAAAAAAAGGCGAAGTACATGCATTATGTGGTGAAAATGGAGCTGGTAAATCTACATTAATGAATATTATTGGTGGAATGTATGCACCTACATCTGGTGAATTAAAGTTTGAAGGGAAAAAGATTGCACCCAGGACTCCAGGAGAATCTCAGAAAATCGGAATTGGTTTTGTGCATCAAGAATTGAGCTTATGCCCACACCTTACAGCAGCAGAGAATATTTATATTGGGCGATTACCACATAATCGAGGTAATATAAATTTTAGTCAGCTATGGAAAGATGCTGATGAAGTTTTAAAACGCTTTGGAGCTAATTTTAGTTCAAAAGAACTAGTATCTAAGCTTACAGTAAGTGAACAACAATTAGTAGAGATTGCTAAATCAGTATCTCTAGATTGTAAATTACTTATATTAGATGAACCAACATCTTCACTAACAGATAAAGAAACAAACAAGTTGTTTGAAGTTGTAAAAAGTTTAAAATCAGAAGGAATATCGGTTTTATTTATTTCCCATAGAATGCCTGAAATATTTGCAATATGTGACAGAGTAACAGTATTTAAAGATGGCGCATATGTAAACACTATGGAAATAGCTAATATTAATGCTGATGATATTATAAGAGCAATGGTAGGTCGTGAATTAGGAAAATTATATCCCCCAAAAAGTACATGTATAGATAAGAAAGAAAGTATAGTCAAGGTTAGAAATTTAACAGGAAAAATATTTAAAGATATTAATTTTGATTTATATAAAGGTGAAATACTTGGATTTGCTGGACTTGTTGGAGCAGGAAGAACTGAAATTATGACTGCACTATGTGGTATTGATAATAAGCAAAGTGGTGATATATGGTTAAAGGGTAAAAAACAGAACTTTAAAAGATATGGAGATGCTGTAGAACAAGGAGTTTGTTATCTAACTGAAGATAGAAAAAAAGAAGGCTTATTTCTAGAAATGAGCATTAAAAGTAATATGACAAGCGCTAACCTTAAAGCTGTATCAAAAAATATTTGGCTACAGGAAAAATTAGAAAAGAAGTTGGCAGACAATTATGTAAAACAATTATCTATTAAAGTAGCTGGGATTGAATATCCTATTAAAAGTTTATCGGGTGGGAATCAACAAAAGTGTCTACTTGGTAAATGGCTATCAATAAATCCGCAATTAATTATAATGGATGAACCTACAAGAGGAATTGATGTCGGAGCAAAAGCAGAAATTCATAATTTATTGAGACGATTAGCAAATGAGGGTGTTGGTGTAATTATAGTATCCAGTGAACTTCCAGAGATAATTGGTGTAAGCGATCGAGTTATTGTTGTACATGAAGGAAGTTTAGCAGGTGAATTAAGCAATCCTGAAACAATAACAGAAGAAAATATTATGAAATTAGCTTCTGGAGAATCGTTATCGGAGGAAAAGAAATGAAAAAAAATAACAACATGAAAAAGACAAACATTTTTTCTAAATTCTTAGCACAACGTGAGACAAGTGTGTTTCTGATTATACTTGTATCGGTAATCGTTGTTCAGTTGATACAACCTAAATTTTTAAATATTAGTAATCTGAAGAGTATAGCAATTAGTGTCTCCACAGATGGGTTATTAGCAATTGCACTTTGTTTAGCTCTTATTTTAGGTGGAATTGAATTAAGTGTTGGTGGAGTAGCAGCCATGACTTGTGTACTTACAGGATATTTATGCTTATCAGGAATTAATATATGGGTGTCATCTATTATAGCCCTAGCTTGTGGTGTTTTAGTAGGTTTATTTAATGGTTTAATGATTAGTAAAGTTGGTCTTCCTCCCTTTATTGTTACGCTTGGAATGATGAACCTATCAAGAGGAATAGCCTATATTTTAACAAAAGGTTCTCCACTTTCACTTTCGGGTTACTTACCAGAATCTTTTAGATTTTTAGCTACTGGAAGAGTTTTTGGAGTGCCGATGATATTTATTATATTTGTTATAGTAGCCTTTATAGCTCATTTATTTTTAACGAAATCGAATGTATGTAGAAATATTTTCTATGTTGGAAGTAATGAAGAGGCAGCAAAACATTCTGCAATAAATGTAGATAGAGTTAAAATCGGAGTTTATATTACTATCGCAATTTTATCAACATTATCAGGAATTTTAAGTTTAGGAAGATTTAATGTAGCAACACCAGAACTAAGTGTTGGAGCTGAAACAACAGCAATTTCAGCAGCTGTAATAGGAGGGACATCATTTACAGGTGGTGTTGGTAGTATTTTAGGAACAGTTTTGGGTATTATATTATTAAAAGTAGTAAATTCATCATTAGTTATGTTAGATGTATCAGTATATTGGCAAAACTTTGTACAAGGAGCCATTCTGATTTTAGCTGTAACAATGGACTATGTAACTCATAGAGATACTGGAAAACAAGGATTCTTAAAAAGCTTATTAGGAAGCAAAAAACAATAATGTGATTCTAAAGTGTTACGTACGAGCACTATAAGGATAAAGTAACTGTAGTTTAAATTAAAAACAAGATAATCAAACATAGGAGGAATACAATGAAAAAGAAATTATTAGCAGTTTTATTATTTGCAATTATGGTGTTTTCGCTAGTTGCATGTAAAAAAGAGGTGGTTGACACTCCATCCGATACACCAGGAGATACAGTAAGTACACCTTTAGTTGGTAATAAGTCAGATGAGTACTATATGGTTAGTTTTCTATCAGGAATAGATTACTGGAAAACATGTTTTGAAGGTATGGAGGATGCATCAAAACTTTATGGAGTATCTGCTAAATATACTGGTCAAACAGATGCAGATGTAGCTGGTCAAGTAGCGGTATTAGAACAAGTTATAGCAAAGCAACCAAAAGGAATCGCTATAACATGCGTTAACTCAACTGCTTTAGAAGATACAATTAATTCAGCTATAGAACAAGGAATAGAAGTAGTAACATTTGACTCAGATTCTCCTACATCTAATCGTGCTGCTTACTTATCAACAGGTAATGAACAAGCAGGAAGAAATGCAGCAGAATTCTTAGCACCTTTAGTAAATAATCAAGGTAAAGTAGCTGTATTATATACAGTTGGAGCTGAAAACTCAGAATCGCGTGTAATTGGATTTAAAGACTGGTGTGCAACAAATGCACCTGGAATTGAATTTGTTGATGTTAATGATGCAGGTGATACTACTAAAGCAACAGATAATATGGCAGCAGCATTACAATCAAATGATGATATAGTAGGTGTTTTCTGTGTAGATGGTGTTGCAGGAACTGCAGGACCAACAGCTGTAAAAGAAGCTGGAAGAGATGATATCAAAATCCTAGCATTTGACGTAGATAAAACAGTTCTTGACATGATAAAGAGTGGTGATGTTGATGCAACTGTAGCACAAGGACAATACAATATGGGTTATTGGTCTATGGTAATGTTATATACAAAAGCTAATGGATTATCTAATGCTAATTTACCGGGATTTGTTGATACAGGTGTTACAATTGTAACAAAAGATACTGTAGATAATTATTATGTAAAATAAACAGAGTCTAGCTAAAGAGTTATAAAGAGTTAGGACGCTATGTTGCAGCGGGAGGGTTCAAACTCTGCCGCTGCTTTTAATTAATGAAAGGAGATTTTATATTATGAGAGATTTTAATTATTATGCCCCAACAGAAATCATATTTGGATGTGGAAGAACAGAAGAAGTGGGGAAGATAACAAAGGAACATGGGGACAAGGTACTTTTAGTAACAGAAAGCCTGGATTCGCCTGTATCTCCAGTTTTTGAGAGGGTTAAAAATATATTAATAAAAGAGGGTTTACAAGTAAAACATTTCGATGGGGTTGTACCTAACCCAACAACTGATTTAGTTACGGAAGGTGCAAAACTTGCAAGAGAATTTGGAGCGAATGTTGTTTTAGGTGTTGGTGGAGGTTCATCTATGGACGTAGCTAAAGCGATTGCTGTGGAAGCAACTCATCCAGGAACAGCATGGGATTATAATTGCCATACAGATGGACCAACTGATGCTACATTACCTATAATTACAATTAGTACTACAGCAGGAACAGGTTCTCAATTAACACAATGTGCTGTAATTACCAAGACGTCAGATCAAGACAAATCAGCTATATGGCATAATAATATTTTTCCTAAAGTTGCAATTGTAGATCCAGAGGTTACAGCGACAATGCCTAAATCCGTTACGTCACAAACAGGCTTTGATGCATTCTGTCATAATTTTGAAGCATATTTATCTAAGAATACAAGTCCAATAGTTGAAGCACTTGCATTAGAGGCGATTAAAACAGTTGTAGAGTTTTTGCCAAAAGCACTAGAAGACGGTAAAGATATGGAAGCAAGGTCCAAAATGGCATATGCGGATTCTTTAGGTGGATATACTAACTCAAATGCGGGAGTGACACTACCACATGGTTTGGGAATGCAAATTGGTGGACTTTGCCCTCACGTTACACATGGACAGGCTTTAGCTATTATATATCCTGAGTTTACAAGATTCACATGGAAGAGTGCGGTAGAAAAGTTTGCGACAGTTGGTAGAATCATTAACCCAGAATTAATAAATGAATCAGATGAAGTTGCTGCAGAAAAATCATGTGAAGCAATTGATGGATTTTTAAAAGAAATAAATCTATGGATTGGTTTTAAAGATTTAAATGTAACTATGGAAGAAATAAGAGAAATATCAAATCGTGGCCAAGTGTTAGGAGATTACTTAAATAATCCTAAGGTTGCTACTATAGATGAAATGTACGAATTACTAACAAAATGCTATGAGAGAAGTTAAGAGGTGAATTATGACTGAAACAGGAATACTAAATAGGGAAATAGCAGCAGAAATATCTAAAATGGGACATACAGATAGAATGATGATCGTAGATGCAGGATTAGCAGTTCCAAACTCAACAAAGGTCATTGACATTTCGCTATCTAAGAATGTACCAACAGTAATTGAAGTTTTAGAAGAAGTATTAAAACATTTTTCAGTTGAAAAAATTATTTATTCTAAAGCGACAAAAGATGTTAGCCCATCAAGAGAAAAAGAATTTTTAAATCATTTTGATAAAAATGTAGAAGTAGAGGTTGTTGAACATCCAATTTTACGAGATGAAATTACTAGGGATGTGAAATTCGTAATAAGATCAGGTGATTTTACAGCAAATTCTAATATAGTTTTAGTTTCAGCAGGTGGTCCTAGATGGTATTGTGAAAGAGAGGATTAATTATGAAAGATAAAATGTTGCAACAAGTAATGACAAGTCCTGGTATAATTGAATTTAATGAAGTTGAAATCCCCAAATTAAATAAAAATCAGGTATTAGTTAAAATTATGAAAATTGGTGTTTGTGGTTCTGACATACATGTTTATCATGGTGAACATCCATTTACATCATATCCTGTAACACAGGGTCATGAAGTATCAGGAATAATTGAAAAATTAGGCGAAGAAGTAAAGGGATATAAAGTAGGTCAAAAAGTAACAATTCAACCTCAAGTTGTTTGTGGAGAGTGCTATCCTTGCCGAAATGGTAAATACAATCTTTGTGAAGAATTAAAAGTAATGGGCTTTCAAACAACTGGTACTGCTTCACAATACTTTGCAGTAGATGCAGAAAAACTTACATTACTGCCTGATGATATGTCATTAGATGAAGGAGCGATGATTGAACCATTAGCAGTTGCTGTTCATGCTATAAAACAGGTAGGAAATATAGAAGGTTTAAAAATTGCTGTTCTTGGAGCTGGACCAATAGGAATTCTAGTTGCGCAAGCAGCAAAAGGAATGGGTGCTCAAAGTGTTCTGATAACTGATATAAGTGACTTACGACTTCAAAAAGCCAAAGAATGTGGAGTAGATTATTGCATTAATACTAAAAATGAAAACTTTGGTGATGCAATGATAGAACATTTTGGTCCAGATAAGGCAGATATTATTTATGACTGCGCAGGAAATAATATAACAATCAATCAAGCTATCAAATATGCAAGAAAAGGAAGTACAATTATTTTAGTTGCTGTATTTGCTGGTATGGCTGAAGTTGATTTAGCAGTTCTAAATGATAAAGAACTGGATCTTAATACATCAATGATGTATAGGAATGAAGATTATATAGAAGCAATTAAACTTATAAACGATAAAAAGGTACAATTAACACCACTTATTACAAAACATTTTGATTTTAAAGATTATAACAATGCATATGAATATATTGAATCCGAACAAGAAAAAACAATGAAGGTGATTATTAATGTGCAAGAATAAAATTAAAACTTATGATGTTGTAGCATTAGGAGAGTTATTAATAGATTTTATTAATAGTGGAGTTTCAGAGCAGGGAAATCCTATATTTGAAGCAAATCCAGGTGGTGCACCTTGTAATGTTTTATCAATGTTGCAAAATCTTGACAAAACAACAGGTTTTATAGGCAAAGTAGGAAAAGATCAATTTGGTATAATGCTTAAACATGTTATTGAAGAAATAGGTATTGATACAAAAGGTCTTATTATGGATTCAGATGTAAACACTACATTAGCTTTTGTCCATACGGATGAAGAAGGTGACAGGGATTTTTCTTTTTATAGAAAACCTGGCGCTGATATGATGCTTAAAGCAGAAGAAGTTCATGAAGAAATGATAGCTAATGCTAAAATATTCCATTTTGGAAGCCTTTCTATGACAGATACAAGTGTAGAAGAAGCAACTAAAAAAGCAATAGAAATAGCAAAGGATAATCAAATATTAATTTCTTTTGATCCAAATCTAAGAGAACCACTTTGGGATTCGCTAGATAAAGCAAAAGAAAAGATTATCTATGGTATTTCACAATGTGATATATTGAAAATATCAGAAGAAGAACTAGTATTTGTTACCAATGAAGAAAACATTGAAAAGGCTGTTTTGAAATTAAAGGAAATAAACCCAATGAAATTGATATGTGTAACTTCAGGTAAAAAAGGAAGTATAGCTTTTTATAAAGACTTGGTAGTTTACGCAGCTGGATTTATTCAAAAGAAAACAATTGAAACAACGGGTGCAGGAGATACATTTTGTGCTTGCATGATAAATTATATATTAGAAAATGATATCTCAGATTTAAAAGAATACCAATTAAGAGAAATGCTTAGGTTTGCAAATGCTGCGGCATCTATAATAACAACTAGAAAAGGCGCACTAAAAGCTATGCCTTTAAAAGAAGAAGTAAATAATTTGTGTAAAAATTAGAGATAATAAGATATAGATATTATTTCATAGCATTTACAATAGGAGGAAGCTAATAATTATGATTTATAATAAAGAAAAGAATCCCGGTTGGAATTTTGATAATAGTTATATTAATCTTCCTAACAAATTATTTACTAAAACAAGTCCTACCCCTGTTTCAAACCCAAAAACAATAATACTAAATAAACAATTAGCAAAAGACATTGGATTAAATATTGATTTTTTGTTAAGTGAAAATGGATTAGCAGTATTAGCAGGAAACAATACCCCCGAAGAAACTATAACTTTAGCACAAGCTTATGCAGGACATCAATTTGGACATTTTACCATGCTAGGAGATGGCAGAGCAATTTTAATTGGAGAGCAGATTACTCCTAAAGGAGAAAGGTTGGATATTCAGCTAAAAGGCTCTGGCAAAACACCTTATTCGCGAAATGGAGATGGTAGAGCAGCTCTTGGGCCAATGCTTAGAGAATACATTATAAGTGAAGCCTTACATGGTCTTAAAATACCTACAACACGTAGTTTGGCAGTTGTTAAAACAGACGAGAAAATAATTAGAGAAAGATATTTGCCTGGAGCAATATTAACGAGAGTTGCATCAAGTCATATTAGAGTCGGAACATTTCAATATATTGCAAATTTTGGAACTCTAGATGAATTAAAAGAATTAGCAGATTATACAATCAAAAGACATTACCCAAACATAGAGTATATTGATAATAAATATTTGTTATTAATAAGGGAAATGGCTAAAAGACAATCGTCTTTGATTGCAAAATGGCAATTGATAGGTTTCATACATGGTGTTATGAATACAGATAATATGACTATTAGTGGTGAAGCTATTGATTTTGGTCCTTGCGCATTTATGGACATTTACGATCCAGATACAAAGTTTAGTTCAATTGATCGTAATGGACGATATGCTTATGGTAAGCAACCTAGTATAGGAGCCTGGAATATTGCAAGATTTGCTGAAACTTTATTACCATTAATACATGATAATAAAGAAGAGGCTATTAAACTAGCTAATGATGAAATTGCAAGATTTTATATAAACGTTAATAGTTTTTGGATAAATGGAATGCGGGCTAAATTAGGTATTTTTAATGAAGAAATAGAAGATGAAAATCTTGTTAATGAATTATTGGATTTAATTAAGAATACAAAAACTGATTTTACAAATACATTTAAGAGTTTAACGATTAATAAATTAAATGTAATGCAGATATTTAAAACAATTGAATTTGTTAAATGGCAAGAAAAATGGATGGCAAGACTTGATAGACAAAAAGAATCAAAACTAGAATCAGAAGAATTAATGAAATCAAATAATCCATCTGTCATTCCAAGAAATCATAGAGTAGAAGAAGCGTTAGAAGCTGCAGATAATAATGATTTTAGCTTAATGCATAAGCTTAATAATATACTTTCTAATCCTTATGAATATTCTAGTGAGCAAGATGAATACAGCTTATTACCTAAGGATGTTCAAGCAAATTATATGACTTTTTGTGGAACATAAAAAGGGTGAAAATTAAAAACCTCTTAAATAACAGCGGTCTGCTATTGTATATATAGCATATAATTAAAAGGTCATGTGTTATTTAAGGGGTTTTTATTTTTCATTGACAGCTATATATTGTTTTGTTATACTTTGAATCAGATAATTAAAATAAAAATTAATAAGTGGTTTATATATGAGAGCGAGGGAGTTTATGATTTGTGAAAAATGTGGGAATGAAAACAATCAAGAAAGTATGTTTTGTAATAATTGCGGCGCGGATTTAAGCAGTCAAGTTAATACAGCAGACATGCAAATTAACGAAATGGATAACCAACAACAAATGCCTAATCTTAGTGAAGAGGATAATCATTCTAGTGAAGGTTACAATGATGATGAATATGATCTATCTAAACAAAAGAAAAGTAAAATGCCAATATTCGCAGGTTTGGCAGTTTTAGTTGCAGTCATCACACTAATAGCTGTTTTATTTTATCCAAAACTAACAGTTACAGTAATGGGACATGAGGCATATTATTTAAAAGCAGAAAAAAAGTTTGTTGAAGAAGAGTTTGCTTTTTTAATGAACATCTTTAAATCAATTAATAAAACAGAACTACACAGTGAAACAGATATAAGCTTTGATACAAAGGGATTAGAGAATGAGATTCCTGGAATTTCAGAATTGATAGATAAATATAGTATTAATTTGGTTACTGATATTGATTCTAAAACAAAAAGAATGAGGTCTGATTTTACTATTTTACGTGAAAACAAATCAATTATTAAAATGCGTATGCAAGAAGATGATAAAGCAACTAGTTTTTCACTTCCTGAATATTCAGAAAACCAAATTGTTCAACCATATTCACAATGGAACAATCTGTCAATGGAAAAGAATGACGATGACCTAGTTGAAATGACGGGCTTAACAGCAAAAGAAACGCAGGAACTTTCAAAAAGAATTATGAAAAACATAATTACAGATTCTTTTGATAAAAAGGATATAAAACTTGGTAAAGATAAATACAAAGAAAAAAGATATTCAACAACAACATTTGTTGTTGATAAAAAAGTCCTTAATAAGATGTTAAAAGGATTCCTTTCTATGTTAGAAGATGATGAACTACTCCGTACATATATAAAAAGCAGTTATAATTATGTTATGGAAAACAATTCTGAGTTAATAGGAGAAATGTTTGATGATTTTGAGTCTGATGATGCCTTTTTAGAAGATTTTATAGAAAATTATAAAGAAGAAATGATGGATGTAAAACTTGACGATCCTATATTATACACAGTCTTTTATAGCGGGAAAAAAGAAATTGTAGCAAGACGAATAACTGTAGAGGATAATGAAGGAGAAATCTTAATAGGTAAATATAAGGATGGATCTGAAAATGTTTTTGAGATTACTGTAAAGGATGAATATAAAACAATTCTAGAGTTTATAAATAAAGAAAATAAATCCGGCTCATTAGTTGAAGGAAATATGAAATTATCAATAGAAGATAAAAGTTTATTTAAAATAAATTATAGTTTTAAACCTAATGAAACTATTGAAAAGATCCCTGTATTTGTTGGTGAAATAAAAATCACAACAGAACAGTTGCCAGGGGCAAAAATCTTGTATACAAGTAAAAAAGAAGATAAAAGATTAAAAACAGTAATTGAACTTTCTGCTGAAGGAAGCTACTGTTCAATACTAATGGATACTACTTTTTCAGCAAAAGCTGATTTGAAGGATTTCTCTATAGATAAAGAAACGACATTAAAAGATGAAGAGTTGCAAGACATTGCTTTACAATTATTAGAGAAGCTGGGAGGAATTCCAGAACTAAATGGCTTATCTTATTTGTTAGGAAATCCATTTAATAATAGTTATTATGATGACTACGATTATGATGATTACGAAGATAATCAAGAATTCTCTTATGAAGACTATGAAACATATTATGAAAACTATCAAGAAGGCGATCCTGATTTATATTTTGATGGTTTTGGTTGGAGAAAAGACCAATAATATATAAAAATAAAAACATATAAAAATATAAAGGAAAAGAGTGGTTGAATAAGCCACTCCTTTTCTATTTAAACACCTAGTGCAGAAACTTTATAATTTCATTAAATTTCATTCCATTAGATGCTTTTACTAAAATAGTATCTCCTGATCTTATAATGGAAGAAAGTTGGTTGATTAATTCATCTCGAGTTTTAAAATATAATATATTTGTATTTGAGTTTTCTAAAGCACCTTCATACATATGATAGGAAAGTTCACCAACACATATTAAAAGATCAAGTCTTGTTGAAGCATATCTGCCGATTTCATTATGAAGAATATTTTCATCCTTGCCCAATTCAAACATATCACCAAGTATAGCTACTTTTCTACCATTTGCCATGGCTAAAAGATCTATGGCAGCGCGCATTGAGATGGGATTAGCATTATAGCAATCATCAATAATTACTTGATTTCCACTTTGAATGACATTACTTCTTCCATTTAAAGTTTTAACTTCATTAAATCCTAATAATATTTCATTGTAGTTCATTCCAATAAACAGGCCTACAGAAGCCGCAGCTAATGCATTATATACCATATGTTGACCTGGAAGAGGAATATTTGTTTTATAGGATTTGTTATTTATATGTATATCAAAGCTACTTCCTAGTAAGCCTTTTGAGACTAAATTATTTGCGAATATATCATTTTTAGAATCTAGTCCAAATCGTATTGGTTTGATACTGCCTACCATATCGATAGTAGAGAGCATATCATCATCACCATTAATAATTACCTTTCCATTTTCACTTATAAAATCAAAGATTTCTGTCTTTGCTTTTAATACACCCACTCTTGAACCAAGCTTTTCTAAATGGCATTCCCCTATATTAGTGATTACTACGATATCTGGTTTAGCTATTTCACTAAGTCTATGCATTTCATTAAAATCATTTATCCCCATCTCAAGGATAGCAATTTGATGGTGGTTCCGAATCTTTAGTAGGGTAAGAGGCATTCCTATTTCATTGTTATAATTACCTTCTGTTTTTAACACATCATATTTTCTAGAAAGAACAGAACTAATAAATTCTTTTGTACTTGTTTTCCCTACGCTACCAGTAATTCCTATAATCTTAACATCAAGCTGCATACGATAATATTTAGCTATATCCTTTAAAGCAATAAGACTATTTTCTACCAAAATATATGTACCTTTAGGATTTGTAGGGGCCTTTTCACAGATTACTGCAGCCGCACCTTTATCAAAAGCATCATCAATAAAATGATGACCATCAACATGTTCACCTTTAGTTGCAATAAAAAGAAAATTATTCTCTATTAGTCTAGAGTCTATAGCAACGCCAGATACATTAGTGTTTTTGGAACTTTTGTATTCGTATAAATTACCATTACAAGCAAGAGCTATTGCATCCAATGTCATTTTTATCATTTTATTCACATTCCTTTATTTATATTTTTTTAATGAAATTTCAATGATGTTCTCACACAATTCATCAAAACTCATTCCAATGGCCTGGGCTTCTTGGGGAAGAAGAGATGTAGGTGTCATTCCAGGAAGAGTATTTGCTTCTAAACAAAATATATTATTTGTATCATTTAATAAAAAATCCATTCTACTATATGTTTTTATGCGTAATGCCTTGTAAACATCTTCAGCGATTTTTTGCATTTCAGCACTAATGGTTTCATCTAAATCGGCAGGGCAAGTTTCAACAGCACTTCCTGCTTGGTATTTATTCTTATAATCATAGAAGCTTACTAGGGGAGCAATTTCAATAACTGGTAGCGCTTTACCATCGATTACACCTACAGAGAACTCTCTTCCCTTTATATACTGTTCGATAATAACTTCGTCACCATAGTTAAAGGCTTCTGCAAGAGCAGTTTCCATTTCATCACTAGAATTTGCAATTGAAACACCGACACTAGAACCACCACGACTTGCTTTAACTATACAAGGATACTTATCCCAATGGAAGTCATTGCCCTTTATTAAATGAATGCCTGCTGGAGTTGGAATTTTATAAAATGAGAAAATTTCTTTTGAAATAGCTTTGTCCATAGCCAAGGCACTACTGGTATAATCAGTTCCTGTATATTTAATTCCTAATAAATCAAATGCTGCCTGAATTTTACCGTCTTCCCCATTTTCCCCATGTAAGGCTAGGAATACAATATCAGCCTTATTACAGATATCAATTACATTAGGTCCAAAGAATGAGTTAGACTTATCCTTCCTTAGGGATTTAATATATTCTAAATTGGGATTACTTTCTTTTATATCAGATATGTCTTCAGACCAATCTATATTTAAATTAAAGATGTCATATATATTACCTTCATATCCTAAATAAACATCAAGTAAAATAGCTTGATGATTGTTGTTTTTCAATGCTTTATAAATCATAGCACCTGTTATTAATGATACATCTCTTTCTGTACTAGTTCCACCTGCTAATACCACTACTTTCATGAATGTTCCTCACTTTCAATAACCACAATATATTTCTCTACTTCATATTATAACTATTTCGTAAATAGGTGTCTAGTAAATGTTTGTATCTTTTGTTTTTAACCTATTCAAAACAATTAAATTATGGTAAAATTATGATATAAAAACAGGTAAGGGAGACCCAATATGGCATATGACTTACATAATAAATTAGTAATAGGAATTTCATCTAGAGCTTTATTTGATTTAGAATTAGAAAACAATATATTTAATGAAAAAGGATTAAATAAATATGAAAGTTTTCAAGTAAAACATGAAAATATATCCTTGGAAGAGGGGACGGCATATGCCTTGGTGAAGGCCCTATTAAATTTGAATAAAAAATTTGATGAACCCATAGTCGAAGTGATTGTTATATCAAGAAACAGTCCGGAAACAGGATTGAGAGTCTTTAACTCAATTGAGTCTAAAAATCTGGGGATAAATAGAGCGGCATTTACAGGTGGAGAAGAGATTGCTAAATATTTGTCCGCTTTTGATGTTGATTTATTTTTATCTAAAAATGAATTAGATGTCCAAGAAGCAATAGATGCTGGCTTTGCAGCTGCACTTATTTATGATGTACCAAATGAGTTTACACCTGATGATAAGGAAATAAGGATAGCTTTTGATGGAGATGCAGTTATCTTCTCAGAAGAATCAGAAATTATATATAAAACAAAAGGTCTAGAAGAATTTTTGGACCATGAAAAAGCGAATGCTGAAAAGGCTTTGCCAGATGGTCCCTTTGCTAAATTATTGAAAACATTATCAACTATTAAACAAAAATATCCCCAAATGTTAAGGATTGCAATAGTTACAGCAAGAAATTATCCCGCACATAAAAGAGTAATTCTTACTTTGCGTCAATGGAATGTTGATGTTGATGCAGCTTTTTTTCTTGGAGGAGTAGAGAAGAAAGCAGTATTAAAAGCATTTAATGCTCATATATTCTTTGATGATCAAGATGTACATGTAAAACCTGCTTCAGAGAATATTCCATCAGGTAGGGTGCCATATAAATCAGATTCCAATCTTATCAGCTAGATCATGTAGATATATCCATCTCTCCATTTTTTCTTCTAAAGAAAGTTCTATATCTTCTTTTTGGGTAATTAATTCATTTAATCTAGAAAAATCTGTTGCATGTTCTATAATTAGTTTTTCAATATTTTCAAGCTCTGCTTCAAGATTTGCAACATCATTATCAATAGTTTCAAATTCCCTTTGTTCATTATAGGTGAACTTAGGCCTGTCATCTTTGCTCTTCCAAGTTTTCATACTAGAGCTTGTTTTTTTGTTGATCTCTAAAACTTCTTTAGCTTCTGACTTTTTCATAAAAACATAATCAGAGAAATTACCTTCGTATTGCTTGATTTCGCCGTTTCCTTCAAAAGCAAATATTCGTGTTGCAATTTTATCCAAGAAATAACGATCATGTGACACAGTAATAACAATTCCGCCAAAGCTATCAAGATAATCCTCTAGGATAGCTAAAGTTTGTATATCCAAATCATTGGTTGGCTCATCAAGTATTAAAATATTAGGTGCTTCCATTAAGACTTTTAATAGATAAAGTCTGCGTTTTTCTCCACCAGATAATCTTTCGATTAGTGTATATTGCATTGAAGAGTCAAAAAGGAATTTTTCACACATTTGCGATGCGGTAACAGTTCCATCTATTGTTTGAATATACTCAGCCGTATCTTTTATATAATCAATAACTCTTAGACTTTCATCTAAAAGTTCGTTTTGCTGTGAGAAATATCCAAGTTGTACCGTAGTCCCTATCTCTATTTGGCCGGAATCAGCTTTAGCTAATCCTGCTATTATATTTAATAAAGTAGATTTACCACAGCCATTTGGCCCTATAATTCCAATTCTATCATCTTTTAAGAAGATATAAGAAAAGTTATTTATTAAAATCTTTTTATCATATGCTTTTTGAATATCTATTAATTCAATGGTTTTTTTACCAAGGCGTGTTGATAATGAATTGATTTCAACCCTACCATCAACTTCAATTGTTTTGCGATCACGCAATTCTTCAAAGCGCTGTATATGAGCCTTTTGCTTGGTGGATCTAGCTCTTGCGCCCCGTCTAATCCATTCTAATTCTTTTTTATAAAGGGTTTTATCTTTACGTTCTGTTGCAAGGACCCTATCCTCTCTAGCTGCTTTTAATTCAATAAATTGACTAAAGTTAGCCTTATAACTGTAAACCTGTCCCTTATCTATCTCAACTATTTTATTAACTACATTATCAAGAAAGTAACGATCATGAGTAACCATAACAAAAGCACCTTGGAATTTTTTGAGGTAAAGTTCTAGCCATTCTGCCATTTCACTATCCAAATGGTTAGTCGGTTCATCTAGCACCAAAATCTCCGCAGGAGTTAGAAGTGTCCGAACTAAGGCAATTCGTTTCTTTTCACCTCCAGATAATTTTTCTGTAGAAAGGTTTAAATGCATAATTCCAAGTTTTTGTAACATGGATATGGCTTCACCTTCAAGGTTATGATATTCTTTTTCAGCTTTTTGGTTAAGGAGTACATTTTCTAGTATGGATAAATTATCATCAAAATCAGGTAATTGTGGAAGATATCCTATTCTAACATGGTTACCACTAACTACAGTACCTGAATCGGGAAACTCTAGGCCTGTAATTATCTTTAATAAGGTGGATTTACCTGTTCCATTAATTCCAATTACACCTATTTTATCACCTTCATGGATGCTAAAATCAACTTCATCAAAGAGCATGCGTTGGGTATAACTTTTACTCATTTTATCTATTGTTAATAAATTCATTTATTTAATCCTCTCTAAGGGCAAACATCATATTTACAAGGAAAATCGTAACATAATAAAAGTAAAATGTCTAGTTATCAGTTTAAAATTAAAGATAAATCCCCTAATAAAGAATAATAGAAATTAATAAAAATGATTGTTAAAACATGTGAAATATTATATACTTATTTATGTATAAACATTCAAAGGGAGGAAATAAAATGAAATATAATAGGATTTCAGTAAAAGATGCATTTAGGGTAACGGCTCCATTTATTGCAGTAAGAACTTTAGTATACTTAGTGACAACGATAATCATGGTACTGGCAGGTGCAATTGGATTATTATTAATGATGAAGGGGGGCGGCATTGGTATATATTTAGGGCTTTTTATAATTATTGCAAGCATTGCATTTTCTAAATGGGTAGAGAGATACATACTGTATTTAATTAAGGCAGGTCATATATTCACCATAACAGAGTATATAAGGACAGGTAATGCACCTCAAACAGAAAAAGGTTATAAAAATGTATTGGCATTTGGTACAGAAACAGTAAAAAAATATTTTGGATCAACAAATGTTGCTTTTATAGCTGATACATTGATTTCAAAATCAGTTAATCAAATTATGAGGTTTTTAAATAGAATAGGGAACTTTCTATCATTTATTCCAGGAGCAGCAAAATTAATAGAAATTATTTCTATGGTATTAGGTATAGCATTAAATTATATTGATGAGGCAATTTTAAGCTACATATTTATGCATGGAGAAGAAACAAACTCATGGAAAAAAGCTTGTGACGCAATTGTATATTATGGTCAAAGCTGGAAGAAGATGATCAAAGGGGCAGCGAAAGTTGCAATCTCAATTATAGTGTTCCGTTTTGCTGTTTTAGCACTTGGACTTTTTGTTGGTCTTATTGTTGCTGGAGGATCGGGTGCTGTAATAGGATTTTTTGCTGGATATATTATTATGTACGCTTTAAATAAAATAGTAATTGATTTATATGCAACTGTAATAATGATAAATGATTATTACGCAGCGATTGAAGGGCAGGCTTTACAAACAGATTTATATGCAAAGTTTAGTAAGGCTTCATCTAAATTTAAAGAATTGATTGGAAAAACAAATCAGGGTGTAGAAAACATAGAGATAGCTAATTAATATAAGAAGATATAAAATTTTATAGGAAGATTTTTAAAGGAATTAAAAAAAGAAAGAGCTTTACGAGAATAAATATTATTAATGAATCATAAATAAGAGAAAATAGTGAAATTTCCTCTTGACAAAGCAACTGCTTCTTCATATAATAATTGTTGTGTTTGAAAATCGAACACAATTAATATGGCGAAGTAGCTCAGCTGGCTAGAGCATGCGGTTCATACCCGCAGTGTCGGCGGTTCAAGTCCGTCCTTCGCTATTATAATAATCACACTTACTTACATTATCTGTAGGTAGGTGTGTTTTACTATATAAATATATTGAGAGGTGATTAAAATTAAGAAGTTTATAATTGCTATTGATATTGGAACAACAACCCTAGTAATGAGTTTAATAGATAGAGAGACTAAAAAATTGGTTAAGCAATATACAGAACTTAATAATCAACGAATCTTTGGTCGAAATGTAATTGATAGAATCAAAGCTGCAAATGATGGCAAGCAAGACAAGTTAAGAAGTATAATTATTGAAGAAATTAAGCAAGGAATAATTGGACTAATAGGGGATATAAACAAAGAAAATATTGAACAAATAGTTATAGCATGTAATACAACAATGTCACATATATTATTAAACTATCCATGCGATAACTTGGGGAGATATCCATATACACCTTATAATATAGATTTGATAGAGTTACCATTTAATGAGATGTTTAAAAGTGATTTACTAAATATTAAAACAATTATTTTACCAGGGATATCAACCTTTGTTGGTGGAGATATAGTATCAGGGCTATATCACTGTGGCTTTAATAAAATGACTGAACCAAGTATTTTAATTGATTTAGGTACTAATGGAGAAATGGCAATAGGTAATAAAGATAAAATAATTGTAATATCCGCAGCTGTAGGGCCAGCCTTCGAAGGTGGAAATATTGCATATGGTGTAGATGCAGTAGCTATAACCTCTGATTTACTAAAAAATAATATAATAGATGAGACAGGACTTTTAAATGATAAGTATTTCGAAGATGGATACTTGTTTGAAGATACTAATATAAAATTCACTCAAAAAAATATAAGAGAGATTCAACTAGCAAAGGCAGCCGTTAGAGCCGGGATAGAAGTACTAATTAAAAATTACAATATAAAATATCAGCAAGTGGATAAGGTGTATTTGGCTGGTGGATTTGGATATCATTTAAATACAATAAAAGGAATAGCTATAGGATTGCTACCAAAGGAGTTTTCTGATAAAATAATATCTATAGGTAATTCTTCTTTAAAGGGTGCTATAGATTATTCATTTGATGTAAAATCAAAAAATAAAATTAATAAGATTATAAAAGTATCAGAAGAAGTAAATTTATCTAATGACAATATGTTTAATGAATTATATATTAAGAATATGAATTTTTAGGAAGGACATAAAAATGAGAATAGGTATAGGATATGATGTCCATAGATTAGTAGAAGATAGAGAATTGATTTTAGCAGGAGTTAATTTGCCATATAAGAAAGGCCTATTGGGGCACTCTGATGCTGATGTAGTTACTCATGTGCTTATGGATGCATTACTTGGTGCAGCGGCTCTTGGTGATATAGGAAGACATTTTCCGGATAATAATCCCGCATATAAAGGCGTTTCAAGTATAGAACTTTTAGGAAAAGTGAAAAACTTAATAGATGAAAAACTTTATATAATAGAAAACATTGATGTAACTATTATGTGCCAAGAACCTAAGCTTTCACCTTTTATTCCACAGATGGAGAAAAACATTGCTGAGGCTCTTAATATAGAAGAAGACCAAATCAATATAAAAGCAACGACAGAAGAGGGCCTAGGGTTTACAGGTGAAGGTCTTGGAATATCAGCACAAGCTATATGTTTATTAGAATCAGCTATGAATTATCAGGTTGATGTTACGCCAGTTGAGAAGGATTGTGGTGGATGCGGTGGATGTCCTAAAAATCAATAAAATTAAATTTAACCAATCTATGTTGACATTTATTTCATTATTGCATAAAATATAAAGTAAGAACAAAAAGCTTTGATCGGAAAAGTAGTTTATAAAACTATATCAGAGATAGAATGCCAGTGGCTGAAAGCATTCTTTATAGGAAATTAAATGAAGTGCATCCGTGAGCTAATCTTGTGAAGGCACATGCCCTAGCTAGATTCGGTAGCAGCCGTTATATGTATGAGAAGTATGGATTAAACTCCATACAAGTAGAGTGGAACCGCGGATAACACTGCCTCTATATGAGGTGGTGTTTTTTGTTTATAAAAAAAGAGGTGACAGTATGAATTTTATTAAATATATTAAAGAAGAAGTTAAAGTCATTCAGGAAAGAGATCCAGCAATTAAAAGGCCAATAGAAGTATTTCTATATCCAAGTTTTAAAGCGATTATAAGGCATAGAATTGCTAATCATTTATTTAGGAAGAAAAGATACTTTTTAGCTAGATGGTATTCGCAAAGAACAGTTAAAAAAACGGGCATAGAAATTCATCCAGGAGCAACTATAGGGAAAGGTCTGTTTATTGACCATGGAATAGGTGTTGTAATTGGAGAAACAACAGTTATAGGAGATAATGTAACGCTTTATCAGGGAGTTACATTAGGTGGAACGGGTAAGGAACAAGGGAAACGCCACCCTACGATAGGCAATAATGTAATGATAAGTGCTGGTGCTAAAGTAATTGGTTCATTTACTGTTGGAGAAAATTCCAAAATAGGTGCAGGTTCAGTAGTTTTAAATGAAGTACCACCTAACTCAACTGTAGTAGGTGTACCTGGAAGGATTGTTAAAAGAGATAATATAAAAGTACCTAGAGAAGAATTAGATCAAACTCATTTTCCAGATCCAGTTAAAAATGAATTAAATGCTTTAAAAGATGATTGTGAATGTTTGAAGGATGAGCATACTTTAATATATGAAAAAATAGCAGAATTAGAAAAACAAATAAGAATGCAAAAATAAAATCTAAAAATAATCAGGAGGATAAAATGAAGATATATAATACTTTAACTAAGAAAAAAGAAGAATTTGTTCCTATAGAAGAAGGAAAAGTTAGAATATATGTATGTGGTCCAACTGTATATAATTATATTCATATTGGAAATGCTAGACCGATTTTAGTATTTGATACAGTTAGAAGATATTTTGAATATAAAGGATATGAAGTGAATTATGTGTCCAACTATACAGATGTTGATGACAAGATTATAAAAAAAGCTAATGAAGAGGGTGTAGAAGCACATATTATATCCGAACGTTTTATTAAGGAATTTATAAAAGATACTATGGCTCTAAATGTAAATGAAGCAACTACACATCCTAAAGCAACTGAAGAAATCGATGGTATGATAGAAATGATAACCACATTAATTGATAAAGGTTATGCATATGAAAAAGATGGCACTGTGTATTTTAGAACTAGAAGATTTGAAGGCTATGGCAAATTATCAAAAAAGAATATTGATGATTTAGAATCAGGAATAAGAATAGCTGTAAATGATCAAAAAGATGATCCACTAGATTTTGTTTTGTGGAAACCCAAAAAAGAAGGAGAACCATCATGGCAATCACCATGGAGTGATGGAAGACCAGGCTGGCATATTGAATGCTCCGTTATGAGTAGAAAATACTTAGGTGATGAGATAGATATTCATGCAGGGGGTGAGGATTTAATATTTCCGCACCATGAAAATGAAATTGCTCAGAGTGAAGCTGCTAACGGAAAGAACTTTGCCAGGTATTGGATGCACAACGCATTTTTAAACATTGATAATAAGAAAATGTCAAAATCCCAGGGGAATTTCTTTACTGTTAGAGAGATTGCTGATAAATATGACTTAAAAGTTCTTAGATTCTTTATGCTTAATGCCCATTACAGAAGTCCGATTAATTTTAGTAGAGACTTAATGGAATCAGCTAAGGTTTCTCTTGAAAGAATTACGAATGCATATAGTCAATTGGAATATTTCTTAGAAATGAATAGCGAATCTAATGAGTGTACTGAAACAGAGTTGGAAATATTAACAGAACTAAAAGCCTTTCATAATAAGTTTGAGCTAGCAATGGATGATGATTTTAATACAGCAGATGCAATTTCTACTATATTTGAAATTGTAAAACTAGCCAATACACATTGTAATACTGAGAGTAGTAGAAAGTTTGTACAGTCTTTTATTGATGAAATCACCTTATTAGCTGATATTTTGGGAATTATTATAAGCAAAGAAAAAGACTTGTTAGACGAAGATGTTGATGCTCTAATTCAGGCAAGGCAAGATGCGAGAAAGAATAAAGAATTTAAACTTGCAGATGAAATCCGTGATGAGTTATTATCAAAGGGCATCATTCTAGAGGATACAAGAGAGGGAGTAAGATGGAAGAGAGCTTAAAAAAATACACTACATCCGAATTTTCTAGTTTTTTAAACTCAGCTTTCGATTTGCCTGATCAAGATATAAAATCGTACTCACCTTTAACATTGGCTTATATTGGAGATGCAGTCTTTGAATTATTAATAAGGAACATGATAGTTGCTAGAGCGAATACATCTGTAAATACAATGCACAATCATGCAACAAAAATAGCACAAGCAAAAGCACAAGCTGATATTTATTTTGCAATTAAAGATAAGTTAACTGAAGAAGAAAATAGTATTTTTAAAAGAGGTCGTAATGCAAAATCTGCAACTACTCCCAAAAATGCTACACTAGGGGATTATAGAATTGCTACAGGAGTTGAGGCGTTAGTAGGATATTTGTATTTAGAAAATAAATTCTATAGAATAATAGAATTGTTTAAACCAGAACTTATAATTAGATGATGTTGGGAATTGAGGCAGAAGTTATATTATTTAACGATTCTGCCACTAAACTGCCCAACATTATTGCTAAAATAGAATGTAATAGTTAGTCTATAGATACAATGTATAAATCTATAATGAACGAATTTTACAGAGAAAGTAGGAGAAGAATGAAGTTTAACAAAAGAATTAATACGGCTATAGCATTAGCAATGATTACTATATTATTAAGCTTAGGTTTTGTTAGTGATAATAAGATGATACAAGCTTCAAAAAACAATAAAGAGACTGTAGACATTAGAATTATTAATACAACAGACTTACATGGGCAATTGAATAGCAAAGATTATGATACAGGATTAGATTATAATAACGGCGGACTTGCAAGAGTCTTTAATTTAATTGAAAACAACAGGAAAGATATGCCGAAAGATAATGTCTTTACTTTTGATGCAGGAGATAGTTTGTTTGATTTTACTACAGAATATATATTTTCAGAAGATCAACAGGCAATACAACCGATATATCAAGGTATGGCCATGGTTGGATATGATGCAATAGTGTTAGGCAATCATGATTTTGATTACGGATATGAATATATATTAAGACAGTTAAATGAAACAGGATTAAGAGACATCACAGTTGTATCTAATGTTGTTGATTCTAAAACAGACGAATACCCATTTAATGAGTATATGCTGTTTACAAGACAAATGACTAGCAGCGCAGGTAAGAAAGTTCAAATAAAAGTTGGGCTTATAGGTGAAACAATCCCGACATTTTCTACAAAGACTCATAGTTATACAGGAATATTAAAAGCTGAAGATATAGTGGAGAATGTAAAAACTAAATCGGCAAAATTAAAAGATCTAGGAGCGGATATAATTGTTGTTGTTGCACACACTGGAATGGGACCTGAAAAGCCAGAACCATTTTTTAAAAATGTTGCATATGCTTTAACTAAGATCGATGATGTTGACGTTGTTATTGGGGGACATGAGCATAATTTGTTTCCAACCACTGATATGACATCACCTTATTATAGGTTAGCTGGAGTTGATAAACGAACAGGTTTAGTTAATGATAAAAATCTTGTTCTAGCTGGAGATAGAGGTAGAGCAATTGGTGTTGTAGATTTAAAGTTAGAAATTAATAATGAAAGAAAACAAATAGTAGATAGAAAAACGGATATTAAATTTGTAGATAGTATGGAAGCAGAAGATAAAAAGATTGCTTCTAAATATGGTGATTGGGAAGAAGCATTACTTAGTCATACGAATGAAGTTATTGCTGACTTGGGCAATGGTGTTAATATTCAAAATTTTTATTCATTACTTGATGATAATAGTGCAATACAACTTTTGAATGATTCTAAAAGGCATTATGGAATAAGGTTTGCTAATTCAGAGGCAGGAAAGGCTTATAAAGACTATCCTATTATTGCTGCATCAACATATTATAGTTATGGAGAGGAATCTATAGAAGATTTTGTTAATATTAGTGATAATATAACAGAATCAAATTTAGGACCATTACAACCATATAATAATTATTTGTATGTATATAGTATTACAGGTAAACAATTAAAAGAGTGGTTAGAATGGTCAGCTAGTGCATACGAAACTACTGCCTTTTCTAAAAATTGGTCTGGCTCAACTATGGCTAGCCTTATGAAAAAACATGACGTGAAATCTTTAATTAAAGAAGAGTGGCTAGATAACTGGGGAACATTTTTTATATTTGATGGTGTAGACTATGAAATCAATCCATTTCCACAACCACGTTATGATTTGTCTGGAAATAAATTAAATAATAATAGTCGAATTAAGAATATTACATATAATGGTGAGCTAGTTACTGATAAAACAAAAATGCTTATAGTAACTAACAAATTGACCAAACCAGCAGATGCTAACGAAGAAGTTGAAAAACAATCTGTTCTAAGAGGATTTAATCGTAGTCAAACAGTATTAGCAAAATATATTAAACAAGAAGCAAAATCAGGACAAATAATACCTGATGTTGATTATAATTGGAGACTAGATTTACCAGCTAAATATAATTTTATAGTTAAAGTGCCTTATTATGCAGAAAAGATGTTTGAATCTAGCAGTTACTTTGTTAATAAACTAACTAGGGTTATTGACTATACATATTATATTGCTAAATATGATAAAAAAACAGTAGATAAAATAGCACCCAAAATAATACTAGCACCAGCTAAAGTAGGACCAACAGCATCACGATACTCTGTTGCCGTTAATGTAACGGATGCTTCCAAAATTGCTAAAATACAGTATCTAAAAGGTGAGTATTCAGTTAATGATTCAAGATGGGGAACATACACACAATTAAAAGATAATAGTTTTATTGTATCTGAGAATGGAGTTTATACAGTTAGGGCTCAAGATGTACATGGGAATGCATGTGTAAAAACTATTAAGATAGATAACTTTAGCAAGGATTTGTTGGAAGCGCCAACAGTTATAACATATACCAACCGAAAAAAAACAATTAAAGGAACAGCTGAACCCAATTCAACAATTGTTTTTGATGCTTATACAGGAACGTATAAGGGGAAAGTAGATTCTAAGGGTAAGTACTCATATGCTCTGCCTGCTCAACCATCAGGAACAGAATTGCTTGTATACTCATTTGATGAAGAAACAGGAAGACAAAGTGAACATATAACAGTTGTAATTAAGAGAACTGGACCTAACCAACCTAGTGTTAATCCAATTTATAATAATGCAGGTTTTATATCAGGCAATATTAACGATAGTGATTCAACTGTTATAGCGATAATTGATGATAAAGTATATGTTCCAAAGAAAGATGGCAAAAAACTATATGAAAATGCAGTAGAGATATATAATCCGGGATTAGAAATAATAGAAACCACAGTAGATATAATATTGCCAGATTTTTATTCCATATCTTTACCATCACAAATGGGTGGAGAGACTGTAACAATATACGGGCTTGATCACTTATCAAGAGTTAGTAGAGTTAATAGCTATAAAGTTAAAGAAGTTGCACCTAATGCACCTGTTGTTTATGAGATAAGTAATATCGAGAGAACAATTACAGGATATGTACCAGGTAAACAAAAAGTATATGAAATTACTATAATAATTGATAAAGAAGTTTATAATTTAAATACAAATAATGCAGGTGAATTTGAATTAAAATTTGACGAGCAATTAATAGCTGGGCAAGAAATTCATGTATATGCAAAAGACATCGATAGTAATACTAGTCAGAGAAGCTTTACAACAAAAGTAAAAGTTAATGATATTGAAAACTATGTAAGAGAATCAAGTTATTTATCATTCGATGAAGTCTATGATAATGATTATTATATAGAAGGCGTATTTGAAAGTAATGACAGACTACAGATAGCAGTAGCAAATGGTAAAGGCAAGAACTTTACAAATACATTATATACGGTTTATCCAGATGAATTTGAAGAATTCTATTTAGAGTTTGATGAAACTTTACCAGCAGGAACACATTTATATGCTATCTACAGATATACAGATGGTAATATTATAAATGTTGTGAAAACGGAAGTATTAGCTACTATACCTAGCAAACCAGCTTTAGTAAATCCGATTACAAATACTGATAAGATAGCAGAAGTTATAACTTCAAAATTTGCAGAAGTGGAACTAAAGATAGGAAGCAAAACATACACTAGTAATAAATATACTTATGATGAAGAAAATGATCAATATGTGTATAGATTTAATATTGATCGTTCTAAATCCGGAACAAAAATTACTGTAAATGCATCTAATAAAAAAGGTAAAAGTAAAAACCTATCGGCTAAAACGCTTAAGCTTGCACCAAATGCACCAAAGGTTGATAGAATAAGAGCAAAAGATAATAAGATAACTGGAATTGTTGAGATGATTGCTGGAAGTGATGGTGATACAACTACAACAGTTTATGCGTCAATAGGCAAAAAAACATACAAAGCACTAGCAAAGAATGATGGACAATATACAATTAAAATACCTGGTCAAAAAGAAGGAAGCTTAATTAAGATATGGGCTGTAAATTCAGCGGGCAGGGGACCGCTTAGAGCTGTAAAAGTTGTAAAATAATTTTTCTTTATAAAAAATGGAACCTTATATTAACAACTTACGTCTAATATATGTAACACAAAAGCATGTATTAAAAGGGAGGATTTGTATGGATAGGAAAAGGAAAAATATATTTAGAATTATATTAATTTTATCAATTTTAATATTCATGATTACTGGTTGTGCTAAAAAAGAGAATTTAAAAAGTGACTCAAGAGCAGATTATTCTTATGATAATGAAATTAGTAATGATAATTATTCAAAAGAAGAAAGTGATTATAAAGAATATGAGCAAGAGACTGAGGATGTTTATCCTGAAGAATCGACTGGGGATGATTATCTTGAAGATTCAGAAAACATAAGCAATACATTAATTTTAGGATCACAAACATCTAATTTTAATGGAGATGACAAGATTATTAAAATATATGATCTTTATCTAGAAACAATGGCTTTTGATATACTAATAAATAATATTGATGCACAAATATCAGTGCTTGGTGGATATGTAGAATCTTCAAATATAAATGGTAATAAATACTTTCAAAACAATAATTATAAGAGAGCAAATATAGTGGCTAGAATACCAAAAGGACGAGTAGATGTATTTCTAAATTCACTAAATGATAATGCAAATGTTGTTAGCAAATCGGAATCAAGTGAAAATGTTGCCCTTGAATATTCTGATTCAGAAGGCAGAAAAAAATCATTAGAAATCCAATATGAACGGGTGCTTGGGATTCTTGGTGAGGCAAATGAGTTAAGTGACATATTAATTTTAGAAGAAAGATTAAACTCACTTAGATATGAAATTGAAAGAGAAGGCCGTAAATTAAAAATATATGATAATTTAGTAGACTTTAGTAGTATAACTTTAACAATAGAAGAAGTTAAGGAAATTACAACTATCGAAGATGAACCAGAATCAACATTGGATAGAATTAAACAAGGATTTACTAATAGTCTAAACAAAATAAAAGAAGGTTTAATAGAGTTTGTAATTGCTTTAATTGCTATTTCACCTTATCTTCTAATATGGGCAGTAATTTTATTTCCACTAGCATTAATTATTAGAAACATTTTTAAAAAGAAAAAGAAATATGATAGCATTAATAAAAATACAATAGAATATAAAAATATGGAGAATGGTGACAATAATGATTTAAGCCAATAAGCTTATCTCATTGCCATAATTTATTAATCATGATAAAATATTATATACAATAGCTTAGATAAGTTACAAGTTATTGTATATAATAAACTTATCGTGATTTTTTATTTTAAAGGAGGAATTTAATATGGCAAAATTACCAACACCTCATATAAATGCAAAAGAAGGAGATATAGCAGAAACAGTTTTAATGCCAGGAGATCCACTAAGGGCTAAATTTATTGCAGATAATTACCTTGAGAATGTAATATGTTTTAATGAAGTTAGGAATATGTTTGGTTATACTGGAACTTATAAAGGCAAGAAAGTTTCAGTAATGGGTAGTGGAATGGGAATTCCATCAATAGGTATATATTCATATGAGTTGTTTAATTTTTATGGAGTTGAGAATATAATTCGTATAGGATCAGCAGGCGGGTTCACGGATGATATCAAAGTTAGGGATATAGTAATTGGAATGGGTGCATCAACAAATTCAGATTTTGCAAAGCAATATAAATTACCGGGGACCTATGCACCATTAGCTGATTTTGGTTTATTAAGAAAAGCAGTTGAGGCAGCAGAGTCTATGAATATTAAAACAGTAGTTGGCAATATTCTATCATCAGACACTTTCTATGATGATAACCCAGATGCAAATACACTTTGGAAAAAGATGAATGTATTAGCAGTTGAAATGGAAGCGGCTGGTTTATATTTGAATGCAGCAAGAGCGGGTAAAAAAGCCTTATGCATTTTAACTATATCTGACCATGTATTTACAGGAGAATCATTATCAGCAGAGGATAGACAAAATACTTTCCATGAAATGATGGAAATTGCATTAGAAATAGCATAACAACAAAAAGACAGGACAAATAAGAGGTGAGAAATTGGATAATAAGTTTGTATTTAATAAAGTGGACCATACATTACTAGGACAAACATCAACATGGGATGAAATTAAACAAATATGTGATGATGCAATTATTTATCAAGTAGCTTCAGTATGTATACCGCCTTCTTTTGTAAAAGAGGCTAAAGAATATGTTTTAAATAAGATGAGAATTTGCACTGTAATTGGTTTTCCTAATGGTTATAATACTAGTAAAGTTAAAATATTTGAAACAAAAGATGCAATTGAAAATGGTGCAGATGAAATTGATATGGTTATAAACATTGGACATTTAAAAGACAAGAAATATGATTTAATATTAAATGAAATTAGAGAAATAAAAGAAGTGTGTGGAGAAAGAATTTTAAAGGTTATTATTGAAACATGTTTGTTAACGGATGATGAAAAGATTAAGATGTGTAAGATAATAAGTGAATCTGGAGCTGATTATATTAAGACATCGACAGGATTCTCTACTAATGGGGCAACTACAAGTGATATTAAAATATTTGCTAAAAATATTAGTGAAAATATAAAAATAAAAGCAGCAGGTGGGATTTCATCATTTGATGATGCTAAAACATTTATTGAATTAGGAGCATCACGATTAGGAACTAGTAGAATTGTTAAACTAGCTAAAAACCAAGATATATCAGGTTACTAATTTTAATTAGATGAATTGATTTATAAAGGAGTGTGTTTAATTGCAAAAGAAATCAGAACAAGTTAATCCAATTATTAAAAGAACTAAAGCTGAGTTGTTAAACAAACAAAGTGTTGTTAGTCATTCAATAGTTAAAAACCTTGTATTAGACGCAATGGAGGCTATGCAAAATGCCTATGCACCATATTCAAATTTTAAAGTCGGTTCAGCTTTATTGACAAGGCAACATAAAGTATATAAAGGATGTAATATAGAAAATGCATCTTATTCACCATCTAATTGTGGAGAGAGAACTGCTTTCTTTAAAGCAATTAGTGAAGGAGAAAGAGAATTTGTAGCTATTGCAATTGTTGGTGGTAATTTAGGTATGATAACAGACTTTTGCCCACCTTGTGGAGTTTGTAGACAAGTAATGCGAGAGTTTGTAGATCCAGAAAAGTTTATAGTGATTTTGGCAAAGAATGAAAATGATTATATGATATATTTTTTAGAAGAATTATTACCAATGGGATTTGGACCAGAGAATTTAAGATAATTTAGATGTGCTTATACTATACATGAGTTTTCTTAATTAATAGAGTTATATTAATTTAGAAGGTTTGTGGTATAATTACTTAATAACGTTATGAAAGAAGGGACTAGAATATGTACTCATTTGATGAAGTGAAAGAATTTGATAGTGAAATTGCAGAAGCAATTACATTAGAAATTGAAAGACAAAATAACCATATTGAATTAATTGCCTCTGAGAACTTTGTATCTAAAGCAGTTATGGCATCTATGGGGAGCCATTTAACTAATAAATATGCAGAAGGATATCCAGGCAAGAGATATTATGGAGGATGTGAATTTGTAGACATAGCAGAAAATCTAGCAATAGACAGAGCTAAAGAATTATTTGCATGTACATATGCAAATGTTCAACCACATTCTGGAGCACAGGCAAATATGGCGGTGTTTTTTGCTTTAATTAAGCCAGGAGACAAAGTATTAGGAATGAATCTAGCACACGGAGGCCATCTAACACATGGAAGCCCTGTTAATATATCTGGAAGTTATTATGATATAATTCCTTATGGTGTAGATGAGAAGGGTTATATAGATTATGATGAATTAAGAAGATTAGCTCATGAAAATAAACCAAAATTAATAATTGCTGGTGCAAGTGCTTATTCTAGAAAAATAGATTTTAAATTATTCAGGGAAATAGCCGATGAAGTAAATGCAATTTTAATGGTAGACATGGCTCACATTGCAGGTTTAGTAGCAGCAGGTTTACATGAAAGTCCAATACCATATGCTCATGTAACAACTACAACAACTCATAAGACATTAAGAGGACCAAGAGGTGGTATGATCCTTTCTAGTGAAGAATTTGCTAATGAATATAAATTAAACAAAGCAGTTTTCCCAGGAATTCAAGGAGGACCTTTAATGCATGTAATTGCATCTAAGGCGGTAAGTTTTAAAGAAGCATTAGATCCAAGCTTTAAAGTGTATGCACAAAACATTATTGATAATGCTCAAGCATTAGCTAAAGGATTAATTAAAAGAGGATTTAATTTGGTATCTGATGGAACTGACAACCATTTAATGTTAGTTGATCTACAAAACATGGGGATAACAGGTAAGGAAGCAGAAGCCATATTAGAAGAAGCTAATATTACTTGCAATAAAAACACTATTCCTAATGATCCAACTTCACCATTTGTAACTAGTGGAATTAGATTAGGAACACCTGCTGTTACAACACGTGGATTGAATACAGAAGATATGGATGTTATTGCATATGCAATATATCTATTAATAAAGGAAAAAAACAAGGATAAAGCAATGGAATTAGTTCAGGGCTTAACATCAAAATATCCACTGTATTAATTATTAAAAAAATTATGTTGACAAATGCATATAATCATACTATGATAAATTTAATTAATTTTTAAATTCAATATATTAAACCGTTGAGAAAGAAGAGTAAGCTTTAGTATGTTTTCACAGAGAGTCGCAGTTGCTGAGATGCGATAAAATGTTTTTAGCTAAATGGGCTTTCGAGGGCAACCCGAAATAGCAGTAGGAGTTGACGGACACCATAGCCGTTACGATTATGGCATATATGATTGTATATGATAGAGTGGATAGATTTAAGTATTTATTAAATCATCAATTTGAGTGGTACCACGGATAATATTCGTCTCAAGTATTAATTTACTTGGGACTTTTTTTATGCAAATTTAAAAATTAAAAAACATGAAAAGGGGAAATGAAAATGAAGAAAACTATTTATTTAGTATTAACCAGTGTATTACTTATGTCAGTTCTAATAGGATGTAATAAAAAGGAGAAAATAACGACTATAGGTATAGCACAATTTGCAGATCATGGTTCACTTGATAATTGTAGGGAAGGCTTTATACAAGGGCTTAAAGATAATGGTTATGTGGAAAATGATAATCTAAAAATTATTTATGATAATGCTCAAGAAGATGGAGTAATAGGAAACCAGATTATTACTAATTTTATATCAAAGAAAGTTGATTTAATTGCGGCTATTGCAACTCCAATGGCTCAAAGCGCATATGGTGGAACTAAGAACAAAAATATACCAGTAGTATATACAGCAGTAACAGATCCAGTTTTAGCAGAGCTTGCTAATCCTGATAAGACATCAGTAGGTAATGTTACAGGAACAAGTGATATATTACCTGTTACGGAACAATTAGCAATGATTCGAGCAATTTTACCTAATGCTAAAAAGATAGGAATTATGTATACTACAAGTGAGTCTAATTCACTTTCAGCGATTAAGGAATATAGAGCTGCGGCTGCTGATTATGGATTTGAAATAATTGAAAGTGGAATAGCGACAGCTGCAGATATACCTTTAGCTACAGATCAAATTTTAGAGAAAGTTGATTGTTTGAATAATTTAACAGATAATACAGTAGTAAGTTCATTGTCAGCAATATTAAATAAGGCAAATAAGAAGTCTATTCCAGTGTTTGGTAGTGAGGTAGAGCAAGTTAAAATAGGATGCTTAGCTTCAATAGGGCTTGATTATTTTGACCTAGGTAAGAAAACAGGAGCTATGGCGGCTCTTATTCTTAAAGGCGAAAAACAAGCAAGTGAAATGGAGTTTGAAGTTATTGATGAATATAGTTTTTATGGTAATTCAAAAGTGGCTGAGGATTTAGGAATAATTTTACCAGAAGATTATGTGAAGTCAGCAAAAGAAATGTTTAATGAAGTAGTACAATAAAATTATAGGGATGGATGATAATAATGTTAACGATTATTTTAGGAATATTAGAAGAAGGTTTGCTATATAGTATTATGACATTAGGGGTGTATATAACATATAAAATTTTAGACTTTCCTGATTTATCAGTGGATGGAACATTTCCACTTGGCGGAGCGGTGACCGTGGTTTTAATCAGCCGTGGCATGAATCCCTTGTTGACATTGTTGTTTGCTTTTTTTGTTGGAGCTATGGCGGGAATTATTACTGGCATAATTCATGTTAAATTTAAAGTAAGAGATTTATTATCAGGTATCATAGTTATGACGGGCTTATATTCTGTAAACTTAAGAATAGCTGGAAGATCGAATATACCTATATTTTCATATGAAACAATTTTTGAAAATAAATTTATTGACAAATATATTCCAGAGAAATTAGTTCCATATATAGGATTGATTATTATAATTATAATAGTATTAATAGTTAAGGCATTATTAGATAGATATTTAGAAACAAAATCAGGCTATTTATTGAGAGCAGCTGGAGATAATGAAGTTCTGGTAACGTCTTTAGCCAAAGATAAGGGACTTGTAAAAATTATTGGCTTAGCAATAGCAAATGCCCTAGTAGCTCTTGCTGGAGCGATATATAGTCAAAAACAAGGCTTCTTTGAAATATCTAATGGAACAGGAACAGTAGTAATAGGACTTGCTAGTGTTATTATTGGAACAAAAGCATTTCAGAATATAGGTTTTATAAAAACCACTTCAGCAGTAATTTTAGGATCGATTATTTACAAAGCATGTGTAGCAATAGCAATATCTTTAGGATTGCCTGCATCTGACCTTAGATTGATTACATCTACATTGTTTTTAATAATATTAATCGTTAGCCAAGATCGTATGAGGAGGGTGAAGGATGCTTAATTTAGTTGATATACATAAATACTATAACCCAGGAACAGTTAACGAAAGCTGTTTGTTTAAAGACTTTAATTTATCAATAGATGAGGGTGAATTTGTATCTGTAGTGGGAAGCAATGGTTCTGGAAAAACCTCTATGTTAAACTTAATATGTGGAAGTATACCTCTTGATAGTGGAAAAATATTAATAAATGATATTGAGATAACAGATATGCCAGAACATATAAGGGCAAAAAGAATTGGCCGTGTCTATCAAAACCCAGCGATGGGAACATGTCCGAACATGACTATACTTGAGAATATGGCAATGGCAGATAATAAAAATAAACCATTTCATTTAGGAAGAGGAACTAATAAGAAAAGAATAAACTTTTATAAAGAAACACTTAGCTCGCTTGATCTTGGTTTAGAGAATAAGTTAAATGTAACAGTAGGATCACTATCTGGTGGACAACGACAGGCAATGGCATTGTTAATGTCAACTATGACACCTATAGAATTTTTAATATTAGATGAGCACACTGCAGCTCTTGATCCTAAAACGGCAGATTTGATTATGAAATTAACAGATAAGATTGTTAAAGAGAAAAAGGTTACCACAATTATGGTGACTCATAATCTTAGATATGCAGTTAAATATGGTGATAGGCTTATAATGATGCATAATGGGGAGAGTATCTTTGATAAGTCAGGTGAAGATAAAAAAGCATCAAGTATAGATGATATATTAAAATTATTTAATGAGATAAGTATAGAGTGTGGAAATTAATTTATTATAAATGTTAAATAAAGATAAACCCCCTTATCCATATCAATCTGGATTTAAGGGGGTTTGTATATTTTAAATCAATTAAAATGTTGCAGTATCAGGATGAGCACCTCTTCTACCAAGGGCTTCTAGAACTGTCATTTTTTCAATGTCATCTTTATCTATTGTAAAATCAAATATATCTGCATTCTCTATCATCCTAGATTTGTTTGATGCCTTAGGAAGAGGGATAAAGTTATGATCTAAACTCCAGCGAAGTAGCAATTGTGCCACAGATTTATTGTATTTTTTTGCGATTTCAATTAGCAATGGGTTATCAAATACGTCACCTGCAACCATAGGACTCCAGGCTTCAACAAGGATGTTATTATCCCTACAATATTTCACTATATCTTTCTGAGGATATAAGGGATGAAGCTCCAATTGATTTACCATGGGAGTGATAGTAGCTGTTTCCATAAGTGCGTCAATATGATGTTCTAAGAAATTACTAAGGCCAATGGCTTTAATTAAACCTTTATTATATAATTCTTCAAAAGCTTTCCAGGAACCTGCATTGGCTTCCTTCCAGTTATCCCTAAACATGATGGGGTTTGGCCAGTGTATTAGATGTAGATCTATATAATCAATATCTAATTCAGTCATATTCTTATCAAATTCTTTCATGGTTTTATCATAACCATGGTTTGGGTTATTAAGCTTACTGGTTACAAAAAGCTCATCACGTTTTAAACCAGATTCTCTAACGCCTTTACCTACAGCCACGTGATTATCATATCCAGCTGCTGTATCAATATGCCTATAACCACAATCTATAGCCGTTTTAATAAGATTAACGGTTGTATCATTATTAGCAAGTTTCCAGGTACCATATCCCACGCAGGGTATTCCTACACCATTGCTTAAAATTTTTTTATATTGTATGTTTTTCATAGAATTACCACCCTTCATTTTAATAGTATAATTTACATACGATCAAATTTCTTTATAAAACAAATTCCAAGTGCACCTGGTCCAGTGTTAGTTCCAATAGTTACTCCAATTTGAAATATTGGATATGTAATAGGTCGCCCTATTAATGATTCCAATTTTTCTTTTACTTTAAGTATTTCTTCTATAGCAGTTGTATTGGCTAAACAAAAATCATAATCTTCATATTTCTCATTGTTTTCTTGAAAATATTCTTTTGTCATTTCAACGATTTTATCTAGAGATTTTTTTCGGCCTCGGATGTTTGAATAAGGAATTAATTCTCCGTCTTTATGTTGAATTAAAGGTTTTAATTGAAGCATATTTCCAGCAAGTGAAGCTGCTTTACCTATTCTTCCACCTCTAGCTAAATACTCAAGATCATCAACTGTAAACATGATTCTTGAAGTGTTTTTCAAAATATTTATCTTATCAACCACTTCATCAATTTCAAGTCCAGCTTCCCTCATATAGGCAGCTTGTAGTAAAACCATTCCTTGTCCACCGGTAGATTGGATGCTATCAACAATATGAATATTAGCATCAGGATATTGCTCTTCTAACATGTTTTTGGCATTAACAGCAGATTGATATGAACCACTAAAGTTATGAGTTAAACATATGCATAGAATGCCTTTTCCTTCTTTTAAATGAGGTTCAAATTTTTTAATATAATCTGTTATGGAAGGCAATGAAGTTTTAGGGAATATTTTAGTGGAAATTAATTTTTCGTAGAATTCTTCATTTGAAATTTCAATGTTTTCTTTGAAATAATTATTTTGATCAAAGGTAACATAAAAAGGAACTAAATCTATATTATGCTTTATTAATAATTCATTAGGCATATCGCAGGATGAATCGCTAAATATCATAAAATCACTCAAGTTGTAACCTCCTCAGTTTTTTGAATATTACTTTATATTGTAAGCTATTATAAGCTATTATTCAATATATAATTTATAATGTAGAATTTACTACAGGTTTATTGTATACTTATAAGTGATGAATATTTAACAATGAGCTTAAATACATATATGAGAAAGTTGGTATTCTATGTCTAAAAAGTTATATATTGCAGAAAAACCTAGCGTTGCTATTGAATTTGCCAAAGCATTAAAAACGAATACTTCTCGAAGAGATGGATATCTTGAATCAGAAGATTCTATATTTACATGGTGTGTTGGACATTTGGTAACAATGAGTTATCCAGACGCATATGATCCTAAATTAAAATCATGGCGACTTGAAAGCTTACCCTTTCTCCCAAAAGAGTTTAGGTATGAAATTATTCCAGCAGTAAATAAACAATTTAAAACTGTTAAGTCACTTCTAAATAGAGAAGATATTAATACGATTTATGTTTGTACTGACTCTGGAAGAGAAGGAGAATACATATATAGATTAGTTGATCAAATGGCTAAGGTTTCAAGTACTAAGACCAAAAAAAGAGTATGGATTGATTCTCAGACAGAAGATGAAATAAATAGGGGAATAAGGGAGGCAAAACTTTTATCTGATTATGATAACCTTGCAGCCTCAGCTTATTTACGTGCAAAAGAAGACTATTTAATGGGAATAAACTTCACTAGAATTATTTCTATAAAATACGGAGCTACAGTAAATGATTTTTTTAAATCAAAAAAATGGAGTGCTATAGCTGTAGGTAGAGTTATGACTTGTGTACAGGGCATGGTGGTTCGTAGAGAAAGGGATATAAGAGACTTTGTGAAAACACCGTTTTATAGACTTTTTGCAACTATTCAAAATAATAACAAGGTAATAAAGGCTGAGTTTAAAGCTATAGAAGGTTCTAAATATTTTAATTCCAATTTATTATATAAAGATAATGGTTTTTTAGAACTAGCTGTTGCCCAAAAAGAGATTGAATATTTAGTTGATTCAAATCCATTAATTAATGAAGATGGAAATTGGGAAAGCCAAGCTAAATCAATAGAAGATGTTAAAGTATTAGCAGAAGTTGCAAATATAGAAAGAAAAAAGGAAAATAGGAATCCTCCATTATTATACAACCTTGCAGAGCTTCAAAATGATTGTTCAAGGGTATTTAAGATAAGCCCAGATAAAACATTGGAAATAGCACAAGACTTATATGAGAAAAAGCTAATTACATATCCAAGAACAGATGCTAGAGTGCTTTCAACAGCAGTTGCAAAAGAGATAAATAAGAATATAAGTGGTTTTACCAATCTGTATGAACTAGAAGAGATTGCAAATGAGATTCTTAAACAAGGGCAATTTTCAAAAATCAGTAAATCGAGATATGTGAACGATAAACAGATAAGTGACCATTATGCTATAATCCCAACAGGACAAGGTATGAGTTCACTGAAAACTCTATCTCCACTTTCCTATAAAGTATACATGGCTATATCTAAAAGGTTTTTAGCAATATTCTACCCACCGGCTGTATATAGAAAAGTATCTATTAATTTTAAAATAAAAGATGAATATTTTGTTTCAAATTTTAAATTCTTAGAATCAGAAGGATATCTAAAAGTAGTTAATTATAAACGTTCTAATTCGAATAATATTACAGATGAAAATAAAGATAATGACCAAGATGAAGCGAAAAATAATGAAGAAAATGTTGATGAGGAATTTATTGAATTAATTTCATCATTAAAAAGAGGAAGCAAGGTTCCAGTCCAAGATATAAGCGTTAAGGAAGGTGAAACAACACCGCCTAAACGTTATAACTCGGGAACGTTAATATTAGCTATGGAAAATGCAGGCCAGTTAATTGAGGATGAAGAATTACGGAGCCATATAAAAGGCAGTGGAATAGGAACATCTGCAACAAGAGCAGAGATTCTAAAGAAACTTGTAAAAATCAATTATTTATATTTAAATGGAAAAACACAAGTGGTAACACCCACTCTTCATGGAGAGATAATATTTGATGTAGTAAATATGTCTATCCGGTCTTTATTAAATCCAGAACTTACCGCAAGCTGGGAAAAAGGATTAACACTAGTAGCTGATGGTAAAATTACTTCGGAAGAATATATGAAGAAATTAGAGGATTTTGTAAGTCTTAGAGTTAATAATGTAAAAGCATCAAATTATGAAAATCATATTAAAAAACAATTTAATTATTTGAAAAAGTATTATAAATAAAATGTGATAAGGGAGATAATATAATGATGAATATAACAATTGATAATTTATTTACTTTGGACAAAACAATTGCTAAATATATATTTGAAGATATAAAATATCCATGGGAAGTATTAAGCAAGATAAAAGAAGAAATTATAGCAATAGGCAACAGACTTGATAAAGATGAGTATTATTGTGAAAATGAGAATGTTTGGATTGCAAAATCTGCAAAGATAGCACCTAGCGCATGTATAAATGGGCCAGCTATTATAGGGGAGAACACTGAAATACGACATTGTGCATATATAAGGGGTAATGCTATTATTGGTAATAATGTGGTAGTTGGTAATTCGACAGAATTAAAAAATGTAATTTTATTTGATGAGGTACAAGTGCCGCATTATAATTATGTGGGTGATTCTATATTAGGATATAAAGCACATATGGGAGCTGGTTCAATTACATCTAATGTAAAATCAGATAAAAGCTTAATCGTTGTTAAATCTGTTGGGCAAGAATATAAAACAGAACTTAAAAAGTTTGGCGCAATTATTGGAGACTGTGTTGAAATTGGTTGTAACTCAGTTCTTAATCCTGGAACAATTGTTGGTTCAGGTACTATTGTTTATCCCTTAGCAATGGTAAGAGGATGCGTGCCGAAGAATTCAATATATAAAAACAGAGAAGAAATTATAGAAAAATATAAGTGGATTTAGTTTACATATAAATAAATCTTATTGAAAATAAAAGAAAGTTTTAAAAAACTATGGACTTATCAGTCGTTTTATGAGAGAATATGTGAGGAATTTAACAATTTATTGTATGATTTTGCAAGCATTATAAATTAATATAAATATACGAATGCTAACTATGTATTTTGAAAGGAGTTTCAACATGATTTATTCACAAGAAATAAAAGCAATGTGCCCAGTCGCAATAGGCGTAAACCATGGCGCAGCACCTATTCCAGAAGAAGGAAAATGGGTAAAGGCGAAAGAAGTAACTGATATTTCAGGCTTAACTCACGGTATAGGATGGTGTGCACCACAACAAGGTACTTGTAAATTAACTTTAAACGTTAAAGAAGGTATAATTCAAGAGGCGTTAATTGAAACGATTGGTTGCTCAGGTATGACTCATTCAGCTGCTATGGCATCTGAAATCTTACCAGGTAAAACAATTTTAGAGGCATTAAACACAGATTTAGTTTGCGATGCTATTAACACTGCAATGAGAGAGTTGTTTTTACAAATCGTTTACGGAAGAACACAAAGTGCTTTTTCTGAAAATGGACTTCCTATAGGCGCAGGGTTAGAAGATTTAGGTAAAGGTCTTCGTAGTCAAATTGGTACAATGTACGGTACTCTTGCAAAAGGTCCACGTTACCTTGAAATGGCAGAAGGATATGTAACAGGCATTGCACTTAATGAAGCTGATGAAATTATAGGATATACTTTTGTAAGTTTAGGAATAATGATGGATTTTATAAAAAAAGGTGACGATGCAAATACAGCACTTGAAAAAGCAAAAGGACAATATGGTCGTGTTGAAGATGCTGTTAAGATAATAGATCCAAGACACGAATAATAAGGAGGATACATATAATGGCTTTATTTGAATCATATGAAAGAAGAATTAATCAAATCAATGCTGTATTAAAAGAATATGGTATTGAATCAATAGAAGAAGCAGAAAAGATTACAAAGGATGCTGGTCTTGATGTATACAATCAAGTTAAAGGCATTCAAACTATAAGCTTTGAAAATGCTTGTTGGGCTTATATAGTAGGAGCAGCAATAGCTATTAAAAAAGATGCTAGAAGAGCGGCAGATGCAGCGGCAGCTCTTGGTGAAGGTTTACAAGCATTCTGTATTCCTGGTTCAGTAGCAGACCAAAGAAAAGTTGGTATAGGACATGGTAACCTAGGTAAAATGTTACTTGAAGAATCAACTGAATGTTTTGCATTTTTAGCTGGCCATGAATCATTTGCAGCAGCAGAAGGAGCGATTGGTATTGCTAGTTCCGCTAACCAAGTTAGAACTAAACCACTTAGAGTTATCTTAAATGGTTTAGGTAAAGATGCAGCTCAAATAATTTCTCGTATTAATGGATTTACTTATGTAGAGACAGACATGGATTATGCAACAGGTAAAGTTTCTGAAGTTAAGCGAGTTTCTTATTCTGAAGGCGTAAGAGGCAAGGTTAATTGCTACGGCGCTAATGATGTAACAGAAGGTGTTGCAATAATGCATGCTGAGCATGTTGATGTTTCTATTACTGGTAACTCAACTAATCCGACAAGATTCCAGCATCCAGTTGCAGGAACTTATAAAAAGGAATGTATTGAACAAGGGAAAAAATATTTCTCAGTAGCATCTGGTGGTGGTACAGGAAGAACACTTCATCCTGATAATATGGCAGCAGGTCCAGCTTCTTATGGCATGACTGATACTATGGGAAGAATGCACTCTGACGCGCAATTTGCAGGGTCTTCATCTGTTCCAGCTCATGTTGAGATGATGGGATTAATCGGAATGGGTAACAATCCTATGGTTGGAGCTACAGTTGCAGTTGCAGTTGCAATTCAACAAGCAGCAGAAGCAGGTAAGTTCTAGGTAATTTAATATAACATTAAAATAATTAGCAGGTACATAAAATTATGTGCCTGCTTTTTCTTGTGCTTTTATATATTTTAAATAAGATTTCTAACAAATCAACCGATATTAATTATAAGAGAGTCTTATTTGACTTAAGGAGGAATAAAAATGTGGATAAATACTAATATAGAAAGTAAAACTAAACATAATATCATTAAAGATATGAAACCTAACAAATCAGTAGTGAGTGATGAGATTATTAGAAATCCAATTAACAAACCTAATGAATCAGCTGCTGAAATTATCATCTCTGACAAAGCATTAGAATTACTGAAGAATGAAGAATCTAGAGAAGGAGCAGGTGATCAATTTAATGATCTATCTAAATGCATAAAAATAGCTATGCGAATTGTTAGTGGAGGCAAGGTGCCATTAAAGGACGAGCAGTTTTTACAAGAAAAAAACCCTGAATTATATTCCATGGCTAAAAACATGCGAATATTAAATAAAGATAAAAAAGAATACGATAGTGTTTTAGAAGATGAAGATGAAAATCCAATGACAAATATATCAATCGAATCTTATGATTCTATTGAACTTGGTGAAGCTTTCGAAATGGAGGAGTAGATGTACGGTTTAATTATCAACTTCTTCATCTTCCTCAACAATAAGCTCTAAAACATTAATAAGATCGAAAACTGTATTAAGTTGAACATCTTTTTCTAAAATCATGGCTTTTAAACCCTCAGAGAGGGAATCAAATTTATCTTTTATTTCTGGAGCTACATATGACACAAACATTCCACCTTTCTATAATTGTAATTTAATAATAGTATGACCCATATAAGAAAAAATATTATATATTGTCTTATTTTTTTATATGGGCTATACTTATTACAAGATATTTACAGATTAGGAGAAGCTATGACTAGGAGAGAGTGGAAGGATTTAATTGAATCAAAAATAGTGATACTTGATGGCGCAATGGGTAGTAACCTTCAAGAAGCTGGTATGGAACCAGGAGTTTCAACTGAAAAGTGGATAATAGATAACTCTGACATAGTAATCAACTTACAGAAATCATATTTAGAAGCAGGTGCAGATATTATATATGCACCTACATTTGGAGCAAATGGAATTAAATTAAAAGAATATGGTCTTGATAATAAAGTTGATTTTATAAATA
>DUQJ01000047.1 GCA_012837865.1 Clostridiales bacterium
AAATAAATAACAACTATTATACTATACTAATAAGTAATTAATGTGTCAATCTAATGTGTTAATCTAAAAATAAATCGCACAATTTCTTTAATTTTTAATTAAAGGAGATTGTGCGATAATGTTAATTAGTTGTTTTTTATAAAAAGCTTATTTAATAATTTATAAAAATAGTCTTTATATGTAGCTTGATTGACAGAATTAACAGATATTATTTTTATTGTTCCAATTTCATTGTTATTATAATAATATTTAATTTCACCTACAAGATCATTTTCATTAATTGGTGCCTTGATATCTTCGAAAATTATAATTTCTTTTTTTATATCATCATGAATAACTGACTTTTCACATAGATATGAGAAATCACCTTCAACTTTTCCCTCTATATAATCTATATTTCCTCTTCTAACTTTAATTGGTTCAATTAAAATATCTTTATTATCATCAAAATATATACTATAATTTGCAAATCCATAATTTAAAAGTTTTGCAGCTTCTCTAAATCTTGTTTTGGGATCAGGTGATGCTAATATTATTGCAATTAAATCCATATTGTTTTTTTTGGCAGTTGCTGATAAGCAATATTTTGCCAAACTTGTAGAACCAGTTTTTAAACCTGTAATTCCATCATAAGATCTAATTAATTTATTAGTATTAGATAAACCAAATTCACTTTCCCCTTTTCTTGTTTTATGAGTAAATGTATCCATCCAAATCGTTGAATAATTACTAACTTCAGGATGCTTTATTATTAATTCTTTTGACATTAAAGCGATATCATAAGCACTTGTATAGTGATTATCTTCATCTAATCCTGTACAATTAATAAAATTAGTATTATTCATTCCTAATTCCTTAGCTCTAATATTCATTCTTGCAACGAATTCCTCTTCAGACCCTGCAATCATATCTGCCATTGCAACCGATGCATCGTTTGCGCTAGAAATCGATATGCACTTAAGCATTGTATCCACAGTTTGTATCTCAAAAGGCTCTAAAAACACTTGTGAGCCACCCATTGATGCAGCATGCTCACTTACAGTCACTTCATCTGATAAAGTGATTTGTTTAGACTTTATCGCTTCGAATATTAATAATAAAGTCATAACTTTTGTAACACTTGCTGGTTTTAATTTTTCATCTTTATTCTTTTCGAAAATCAACCTACCCGTTGATCCTTCAATTAAAACTGCTGCTTGTGATTCAATTTCAATATTTACTTCTGTATTTTCTGTTTTATTAACAGTTACAAGATAATCATCGTCTACTTCTTCAGGAGAGTTATATATATATTCTTCCGTATATAGTGATGCGCTGGTTTTAATTGTAAAATAATCAAACTTGAATAATAGATTTAATATTATAAGCAAAAGTAATAGTCTTGAAATATATTTTTTCATTCAATACTCCAATTAATATGTTTAATACATTTTAATCAAGTAAGTCCTTTTTTATACCACATTTTAAATTATCTTACATATATTTTACATTTTAATTTTTTACCTTTTACATTTGCACTTATCGTAGACCTACCTTTATTTAAACATTTTATTTTGCCAAATGCATTTATCTTAACTACATCTTTATTACTAGAATTCCATTTCACAATTCCATTATATCCTTGTATATGAAGTCTTTTGCTATTACCTTTATTTAATCTTAAACTTTTATAATTAATATCAATAACTCTTACCCTACATTTTAATAACTTATTATCTACATTCACCTTTACATATGCTTTTCCTGTTTGATAAGCGTATATTCTACCTAGAAAATCAACACCTATTATTCTAAAATCAGATGATGAAAATGAAACTCTTTTATTAAGACCATAATAAAAGAGTCTAAACTCCTCTCCTTTTATTAAAGTCAAATCGTGTTTATTTAAATGACCAGCAATAGGTATATAGGGGTTGTTTATATAATAAGCAGAACTATTATATATAATTCCTCTTAATATTATTAAAATTATAACAATAACTACAATTGTTTTTCCGATTCTTTTCAATCTTCTCATTCCTTAATAGCTTAATTATTATAATATATTAATATACTTGACTATTTATTTGTGAAAGTATACAATTATAGCCATTATGTTAGGAGGAATAAATTATGAGTTTTAAATATATAAAAGAAGTAATAAGCTCTGAAGAATTGGCCTTATTATACCCTGTTAACAAAAAGGATTTTTTAATTAAACAAGAACGGGATATTGAAATCAAGAATGTAATTACTGGTAAATCAAATAAATTCCTTGTTATTGTTGGACCTTGTTCTGCTGATAATGAAGACTCAGTATGTGAATACATATCCAGACTTGCTAAAATTCAAGATAAAATTGAAGAAAAAGTATTGATTATACCACGAATTTATACAAATAAGCCAAGAACAACAGGCGAAGGATACAAGGGTATTGTACATCAACCCAACCCATCTAAAAAATCTGATATAAACGAAGGATTAATAGCGATGAGAAAAATGCATCTAAGAGCAATGGCTGAAACTGGATTGGCAGCCGCAGATGAAATGTTATATCCTGAGAATTGGCCATATGTTGAGGATTTGCTTGCTTATGTAGCTGTGGGTGCAAGATCAGTTGAATCCCAACAACATAGAATGACTATTAGTGGTATAGATTTACCAGCTGGTATGAAGAATCCAACAAGTGGAGATTTATCTGTAATGCTTAACTCCTGTGTTGCTTCCCAAGTAAACCATACATTTTTATATAGAGGCTGGGAGGTTGAGACTAATGGAAATCCACTTACTCATACAATACTTAGGGGCGCTGTAAATAAAACTGGACAAGCCATAAGCAATTATCATTACGAAGATCTAATTCGCTTATATAATATGTATAATGAAAGAAATTTAGAAAATCATGTTACAATAGTTGATGCAAATCATGCCAATTCAAACAAACAGTTTGCTGAACAACCTAGAATTATTAAAGAAGTTCTTCACAGTCGTAGAGTATCTAAGGATATTGAAGGACTGGTAAAAGGTGTTATGATAGAAAGTTACTTAGAAGAAGGTTCCCAAAATATAGGTGAGAATATATACGGAAAATCAATAACTGATCCTTGCTTAGGGTGGGCAGCTACCGAAAGATTGCTTTATGAAATAGCAGAGAGTTTATAAAAAAACAAAAGTATAACCATTATAAATTAAGTTATACTTTTTTTATATTAAAACCATAAAACTAGGCTTTTTGTTATGTAATATCCTACATAGGCTTCTAAATAGCATCCAATTATTATAAATAAAAACAAAATAAATATTATTGTTAAATTAGATTTTATAATATTAACTCTTGTTGAAGAATTATATTTCCCATCAATATTAAAAGATTTACTTATACTAAAACCTTTATATAACATTATTAATATAATTGGTAAATAAATAATACAATGTGGAAATTGACTAAATATCATAAAAACAAATCCTTTAAACCCATATTGAATAGAAATTAATGAAAGCATAAAGCCAGTATTGAAACCCATTTTAAGAATTTGATATATTATATTAGGAATCCCTAAAAATGTAAAGCATATAAACCAAAAGATTATATAGGTTTTTAATTTATCTACAATAATATAATACAAAAAATTCTTTTTATCGATTTCTATTATCTTTAATTTATCAAATATATGTTGGTTATAATTCAACAAATCATAACTATACTTTTCTTTATAAATACAAGCAAATATAATTCCTATTATAAAACCAAAAATATATATTATAGCTGATATTTTCAACAATTTATTTTTTTTAATATCAAACTTATCTTTTTTCAATTGCTATTTCCTTTATACGTATTTATATATAAATATGTCGTATAAAAACAAAGTAGAACGAGCTTGATTTATTTATCTATTATTTGTTTGTATGCTAATATTGCTGAAATAGTTTTAGAATCTTTTATTTTTCCTTCTATTATTAAATCTATAAGTTTTTCTAAAGAATAAGATTCTACTTGAACAAATTCTCCATCATCCAGGTTTTGTTTGGTTTTAACTAGTTTGTTAGAATAATATATATATATCTTTTCGTTGCAAAAAGCTATAGATGTATAAAGATCAATTAAATGATGTGCTTCTATTGGCTTATAACCTGTTTCTTCTTCACATTCACGAATTGCACAATCTATAGGGTCTTCTCCTAATTCTTTGCCTCCAGCTGGTATTTCTAATGTAAATCTATCAATTGCATTCCTATATTGCTTGATCATTAAAATATTGCCTTCCTCATCTATAGGTATCATAGCAGCTGCACCCTTGTGCTCAATAAAGTCATATATGTGTTCATTATTATTGATTAAAATAGTATCATTATAATAATCTATAATATGACCTTTATTAATTAGTTTACGATTTGTTCTATTTAATTTCTCCATTTTAATCTCCTATTGATTTTGCTTTTTTATAACATGCATCTGTTGCTTTAATTATAGCATTCCTAAAACCATGTTCTTCTAATGCAGCTACTCCTTCTATTGTTGTACCACCAGGTGAGCATACTTTGTCTTTTAATTGTCCAGGATGCTCTTCAGTATCTAACACCATTTTGGCAGCGCCTAGAACCGTTTGAGCCACCATTTTGTATGCTTTATCCCTAGGTATACCATATTTAACAACAGAGTCTGCAAGAGCTTCTATGAATAAATATACATAAGCAGGCGAGCTACCGCTTGCACAAACAACTGCATCCA
>DUQJ01000048.1 GCA_012837865.1 Clostridiales bacterium
TAATATTTCATAAAAAGTTACTATATATATATTCTATCATTTTACATTACTTATTTCAATCTTTTAGTTTTAGTTTTAAATTATAATTACATTTTTATAACCTTTATCAATTGCCTGGTTTTTTAATTTTTCCATATATTCTTCTGAAGGGCTTGAATAATTACTAAGTCTGCCGCGCACACCAAATTTTCTAAATTTAATTAGTTTTAATTTTATCTTATATGCTTTTTCACCAATAGTCTTATCCAAATTATCTATTATATTTTCAGCATCGACTTCGTTTTCAAGACATACAATTCTTATCTCTTCTATTTTATCTTTTTCAGCTAAGTATTTAAGGTTCTTAATAATATTAATATTACTTCCACCTGTTAATTCACGAAATAGTTCTTTATCCCATGATTTTACATCAATCATAACTCCATCACATATTGTAATTAATTCATCAAACAAAGTTAAATCTATTGTTCCATTAAAATCTATAAGGCAGGTTAATCTCTCCTTCTTTGCTAATTCGAAAAGCTCTGTTAAGAATTTAGGATATAAAGTACATTCCCCACCAGATACAGTTATACCTCTTATAAAAGGTATATTCTTTTTAACTTCATCAAACACTTCTTCTGCAGTCATGTTTTTTATTTTAGGAGATGCATTATAAGGACAAACTTTTATACACCTATCACATGATATGCATAAATCTTCATTCCATAACACTTTATTTTCATCTGATATTGTTAATGCCGCAGTAGGACAACCTTCAACACATATACCACAATGATTACACATGTTTTGTGTTTCTGGATTGTGACAGTAGGCGCATACTAGATTGCATTTTTGCAAAAATATTGCTGTTCTATTACCAGGCCCATCTACCATACTAAGTGGAATGATTTTATTTATCGGTGTTGTATTGTTTTTTTCTTTCATTACTGACCTCTTGCTTTCTATATAATAGTTATGCTTAATCTTTTAAATGATTCACTTTTTCATCTATGTTTTTTGATATTTCATTATATTGTTTTTTATTAATTATTATCTTTTGACCTTCTATTGTTATTAAATTGTCTTGACTAAGTTTTTTAACTACACGGTTTATTGTTTTTAAAGAATAACCTGTTTCATCCGCTATAATTTGACGCGTCTTCCTAATAATACATACATTCTTTGAATTAGAACATTCAAATTGATGTATAAAATACAATTTAATTCTATCTATTGCATTTAACATAAGATAGACCCTGTTTTCTCTTTCATTTTTTGTAATTCGCTTTAATATTGCTTGCATTCTTGTATATAGAATGTCTGTATTATTTTTTAAATATTTAACATATGTTTCAGTTGGAATAGTTACAAATACACATTCTGTTTCTGTTATTAATGATGCACGAAATTCTTGTATTTCAGCAACAGCTTCCATCTCTCCAAAAATCTCTGGTGCATTAAAACTTTTAAAGATATATATATCGCCAGTTACATATTCCTCCAATGCTTTTACTCTTCCTGAAACAAGTATATTGATTTTATCTATTTGTTCTTTTACAGTTATAAATCTAATATCTTTTGCAATCTTTTTGATATTGCATAAGTTTATAAAAGAATCATTTGCATGTTGAAAGAATATTTTAAAAAATTCAATGTCAGCACCTTCTATCTTGATTATTTCATCCATTATCTTGTTTTTCATTTGTATGGTCCTCCTATAATTAAAATTTAACATCTATATTATACACATATTTTTAATTTTAAATTAGGACATCTGTCCTATCACAAGATTCAATTATGATATAAAATTAAATTATAACAGATATATTTTACTCCTTATTAGATAATAATAACAAGGTAGTAATAATACGTAAAGGAGAGATAATTATGAATGAAGTTTTAAATATTATTAAAGCAAATAATATTACTTATGAACAAAAGGTTTTTTCACTAGCAAAATTTGCAGAAGATAGTTTAGATGTTTTAAATTTACCTGAAAAATTTAAATATTATTTTGAAAAAGGTGCTCTTTGTGATATGGGTGAAGGACACGCTCCATATCGTCCAAGGTATGTTATGCCTTATTACGATAAGTTTGTAAAACAGGGAAGCAAGTTTTTGCAAATAGATCCTCCAAAGGATTTAGATGAACTGTTAAATGCATTACAAATTTTATATTATCACATTCCTTCAATCACTCATAAACCTGTCTATCTTGGTAATATCGATAAATTAATAGATCCTTTCCTTGAAGGTTTATCTGACGAAGAAGCATCTGCAAAATTATCTAGATTTTTAAATTATCTTGATAGAACAATTGCTGATGGTTATTGTCATGCTAATCTTGGACCAGAGGCAACTCGTGCAGGACGTTTAATATTAGAACTTGAAATGAAACTTCAAAACGCAGTTCCAAACTTTACTTTAAAATATGACCCTGATATTACACCTGATGATTTTGCTAATTTGGCTATACAATCTTCTTTAGTATGTGCCAATCCTGCAATATGCAACCATAAACTTAATAAAGACACTTATTCAGATTATGGAATTTCTTCTTGTTATAATATACTTCCTGTAGGTGGAGGTGGAGCAACTCTCTCTCGTGTAGTTCTCCCTAGATTAGCTAAGTTAGCAACTGACCCAGAGCATTTTCTTAACACCTTGCTTCCTGATAGTTTGCAAGCACTTGGCGAATACATGAACGAACGTATTAGATTTTTATTTGATGAGTCTGGATATTTCGAATCATCATTTTTAGTTAAAGAAGGTTTAATAGAAAAAGATCGGTTTATTGGTATGTTTGGTCTTGCTGGACTATGTGATTGTGTCAACAATTTATTAGCTGATAAAGGATATCGCTATGGCCATGATAAAGAAGCTGATGATCTTGCTGAAAATATTTTAAAAGTTGTTTCTAATTTTGTTAAAGATTTTCCAGCTCTTCATTCAGAGATTGCAAATAATCGTTTCTTACTTCATGCACAAGCAGGACTGTCCACTGATCACGGTGTAACAAGTGGTATACGTATTGTTGTTGGTGATGAACCTGATAGCATATATGACCATTTAAGGCATTCTTCCCGCTTCCATAAGTATTTCCCAACAGGTTGTTCTGATATCTTTGCTTTTGATACTACTGCTAAAAACAATCCTGATGCACTCTTAGATATTGTTAAGGGAGCCTTTTCTATCGGTGACAGATATATGACTTTTTATTCTGAGGATGGTGATATAGTTAGAATAACTGGTTACCTTGCTAAGCGAAGTGAAATAGAGAAGTTTGACCGTGGTGAAGTTGTACTTCATGATACTGTAGTAAATGCAAGTAATAATTATAAACTTAATAGATTAGACGAAAGAAAAGTCCGCAATTAATTTGTTTAATATATATAAAGATAGCGCCTCTAAGAATTAACTTAGAAACGCTATCTTTTTAATTAATACATTTTCAAGATATTATCAATATGCATTCTAGAATAAATCGAAGCTAGTTCTGCATTGTTTGATTTAATACTTTTTAGAATAAGTTCATGTTGGTCTACTGCTTCTTCTGTTCCATAATCAGAATAAATTCTAGATTGTAAGTCAAGTAATACATCTACAAATACATTAGAAATCTGAATTATAATTTCATTTTTTGTTCCTTTTGCAATAATATCATGAAATTCATTATCATAAAATCGAAAGTCTTTACTACTTCCTAATGCCTTTCTCATGTTTTCAACATTCTCTTCTAATTTCTTCAAATCATCTTGATCAGAATTTTTTACAAATAATTCTGCATTGTATGAATCAAACATCCTTCTAAATTCTAATATCATTGTAATGTTTTCATCGGTAATAGTGTTAAATGGCATTTCCATAAAGAAAAGTTTTTGATACTGCGTAACATAAGTTCCAGAGCCTTGTTTTTTTATTAATACAGAGAGAGCTGCTAATTTTTCTATAGCTTGTCTTACAGCAATCCTACTAACATCAAGCTCTTCACATAATTGCTTTTCTGTTGAAATTTTAGCTCCAGGAACCCACTCTTTGTTTTTAATTTTAGTAATTATATGATTATAAACTAAATCTGATGCTTGAATATTGTAAGCGATTTTTATCCCCCCATATCTTATATATTACGATTTTTTGTTTATTTTATTTCTCTTCATTGATCCCGAGTAAGCAGCAAGTCCTATTAATGTTGCAACATATGGTATTACTTGTACAAATTCTGCTGGTATATTAAGCGTCTGTAGAACATTGGATAAAGCATTAGCAAGTCCAAAGAACAAGGCTGCAATCATAGTTGAAAGTGGTTCTCCACCTAAATTTTGAGCAGCAATACCCATAAATCCTCGTCCTGCTATCATATCTCTTGCAAACCATGACAAGTATCCCATTGACATATAAACTCCGCCAAGCGAAGCTATTGCACCACTTATTAATAATGTTATAAATTTCACTCTAATTACTTTAACTCCTACTGATGAAGCCGCATCTTCATTTTCACCAACAGTTCTTATTCTAAGTCCGAAAGGTGTCTTATATAATACTACAAATACTAGAAAAACACAAATAAAACTAACATAAGTAAGAACATTGTGTCCAGATAATGCTGTCCCTAAAATAGGTATATTTTTTATAATCGGTATATTCACAATTGGAAATGTCAAGCTATTTAAAGAAGTAGATAATCCTTTATCATTTGTAAGAACATATAGCATAAATACAGTTCCACCTGATGCAAAAGTATTTAATGCAATTCCTGTTAACGTTCTATCAGCTCTAAGAATCAAACTAAAATACCCGAGTAAAAATGATATTAATAATCCACCTGCTAAACCTGATAACAATCCTACTAACAAGCTTTGTGAGTATGCACTTCCTACAACTCCACAAAAAGCTGCTGTTACCATTATTCCTTCATATGCTATATGAAGAACTCCTCCTTTATTAGCTATAAGTGCTGCAAGTCCTGCAAATAATAAAGGTGTAGTAACTCTAATTATAGAATAAACAAACTCTGCTGAGAAAATTGCTTTTAATAAATTATCCATTAACTATCTCCTCCTTTTCATTAATTTCATTTCTAGAAAGAGATACAATCTTCTTATGCTTTAATTTGTATAAGAAACGCTCTGCTACAACAAACATAATAATAATTGCTTGAATAATTGAAACCAGTTCAATAGGTATATCGCTAACCCTAGACATTACATCCGCACCTACACGTATATAGGCTAGGAAAAGCGCTGTAAGTGGAACAAGTTTTGGATTATTTTTAGCTATTATACCTACTAATATACCATCAAAGCCATGGCCTGTTAATTTCTGATATTGAAAGCGGTTATACATTCCAAGAACTTCAACAGCACCACCCATACCTGCTATAAATCCTCCTAAAAGTTGAGCACTCATTAATACACTATTTACATTTATACCAGAATATTTAGCAAAATCAACATTTTTACCAACCATTCTAATTTCATATCCCTTTTTGTATTTATACAAATATAAGTAACCCAGTATTACAATTATAATTCCCAGAAAAATACCGAAATGAACATTAGTTCCTTTTATAATTTTTGGTAAAACAGCTGTTTTATTAAATTTAAAAGAAGCTAAGAATCCTGCTGCTGGATCACGAATAACATGGTTAATTACAGCAAGTCCTAAATACAAGCAAACATAGTTAACCATTAGTGAACTAACAACTGGTCTTGCATCAAACTTTATATATAAAATTGCTGGAATCCCACAAGCCAAGGCACCAATTATTCCCGCAACAATTAAAGCTACAACAAGATGTATTCCTGGTGGAAGGTTTAATTGAGTTGCCATAAAAGACGCTCCAACACCACCAATAAAAAACGCACCCTCAACTGCCAAGTTTGTCTGGTTTGCAGAAAATATTAAACTTACTGCTGTACCAGTAAATAGCAATGGTATTAAGGCTTCAACAATATTACCCAATCGTCTAGTTGTAGTTAAAGGACCTATTACAAATGATGCTAATGCATTAATTGGATTATCACTGATAAGCAATATAATTATAAAAGCTATTGATAGTGCAATAGCAATAGCAACTAATGTACGAAGAATTTCAAATTGTTTTTCAACATTGTTTTTATTGGTCATTCTACTTAACATCTGCAACCCTCCTTATTTCTTCATCAGTCATACGTTTTAAACCTAACATATATTCACCAAGTTCATCTTCATTTACCAATTTAGCATCTTCAAAATATGCAGCAATTTCTCCATTATTCATTACAATTAAGCTATCACTCACTTCTAAAACTTCATTCAAATCTGCTGATATTAATAAAATAGCATCACCTTGGTCTCTTAATTCTATAAGCTTATTTCTGATAAATGAACTTGCACCTACATCTATTCCTCTTGTAGGTTGATTTGCTATAACAAGAGTAGACCCTGATGTAAATTCTCTTGCTGCAACAACTTTTTGCATATTACCACCAGATAACATATTAATTGGTTGCTTATGCCCATCACATTTTACATTAAACATTTCTATTAGTTCTTTGGATTCTTTTTTTATTTTTTCAAAATTTAATAAGAATCCTTTTTGATATTTCTTTTTATAATAACGGTCGGATATCATGTTTTCTGCAATAGTTCCATCACCTACTATTCCATAAGTCATTCTATCTTCTGATATATGGGATACTCCCAATTCTCTTATATCTCTAATTGAAAGTTTTTTAATATTTGTATCGTTTATAGAGATTTCTCCATCGTAGCTTTCATCCATTCCTGTTATTATTTCTGAAAGTTCCTTTTGACCATTGCCTTCTACACCTGCTATGCCCAAAATTTCACCGCTTCTAACTATAAAACTTACATCATTTAATATCTTTTTTTCTGGTGTAGAATACTTTATTATGTTTTGTATGTTTAAAACAGGTTGTTTAGGCTTAGCTTTTTCTTTTATTACTTCAAGAATAATATCCCTGCCTACCATCATTCTTGATATGTCTTGTTCTGTTATCTTACCGACTTTTTCAACTCCAACTATCTTTCCATCACGCATTATGGTTATTCGATCACATAGCTCTATAATTTCGTTTAATTTATGTGAAATAAATATAATGGTATATCCTTTTTCTTTAAGACCTTTTAATTCTTTAAACAATTCTGTTGTTTCTTGAGGGGTTAGAACTGCAGTTGGTTCATCAAGTATTAATATTTTTGCTCCTCTTACTAGGGCCTTTAAAATTTCTACTTTTTGCTTCATACCTACTGTAAGATCTTTGATTTTGGAACGAGGATCTACTTTAAAATTATATAATTCAGAAGCTTCTTTTGTGATTTTAATTGTTTTTTCCATGCTGAAAAATCCATTAGTTTTTGGTTCCATACCTACTACAACATTTTCAGCAACCGTAAGAGAAGGTACTAGCATAAAATGTTGATGCACCATACCTATTCCATGCCCAATTGCTACATTAGGATTATCTATTTGAATTTCTTCTCCATTAAGAAGAATTTTTCCTTCATCAGCTTTTTCAACTCCAAAAAGAATTTTCATTAATGTACTTTTTCCTGCACCATTTTCTCCAATGAGTGCATGTATTTCACCTTCATTTACTGATAAGTTTACATTCTTATTTGCTACAAATCCATTAGGATATACCTTTGTAATATCCTCCATAGATAGAATGTTTCTTGCCATAACTTACCTCCATCCTTTAACTTTATTATGAAATAACCTTATGACTAGAAATAATTCTAGTCATAAGGATTGTGTTAACTATGGTCTAGCACTATCTTTAATTCTTTGAACATCTTCGTTGTTCATACCAATTGCAGATTCAACTTTCTTCTCACCACTTACTATAGAAGCTTTAACCTCTTCTAAATGTGCAAGTTGTTCTGCTGTAAATAATGCTTCTGTGTATTTGTTTACTGCCATGCCTACTGTATCTTGAGCTATACCAACTTTTTCATATGTTCCGAATGGAAGTGTTCCTTCAACAGCTCTTTTTATTGCATTATATACTGTATTATCTACTTTCTTTACCATTGAAGTTGATATTGATGCCGCTAGTATTGGATCACTTTCTTCTAATACCATAGCTTGATCACTGTCAACTCCTACTGAATATACTTTTTTCTCTTTAGCCGCATCTAATACTCCAAGACCTGCACCACCTGCAACACCAAATACTACGTCAGCACCTTGATTAATTTGGCCCAATGCCATTTCTTTACCTTTTGCTGAATCAGTAAAGTCGCCAATATATGATATAAGTACTTTCATATCTTCATCTATTGATTTTGCACCTTGAATATATCCTACTAAAAAGTCATTAATAGATGTGTTTTCACCACCACCAACAAAACCGATTATTTTTTCAGCATTAGTGCCTTCTTGTCCTGATGTTGTTAAAAGTGCTGCTGCCGCACCTACTAAAAATGAACCTTCATTTTGTAAATGTTCTACTGAGTATAAGTTAGGTATATCATATTCTTCATAATCTGCTTTTGCATCATATAAAACAAACATTTTATCATGATAGTCTTGTGCAACAGTTTGAAGACTTTCTGCTACATTATAAGTTCCAGATATAATAATATCCCAGTCTGGATTTTCTGCAAATTCTATAAAAGTTGGAACTTGTTTAGTTGCATCTCCATTTAGTTCAACAACTTTAGTTCTTAAACCAAGTTCTTCTGCTGCCCTTAACATACCTTCATTTGACAAATCACAAAATGATTTATCTCCAAGATTTGTGTTAACTATTAACACTACACCTAGATCTTTTTTTTCATCATCAACTACAACTTCATCATCATTTCCTTTGTCATTGTTATTATTATCAACTTCATTGTTAACATTATTATCTAGATTATCATCTTTGTCCTTGTTTTTTGGTGTACATCCTACCAAACTTCCCATCACCATAATTACAGTTAATAAAATTGCTAAATATTTTTTCATTTTCTTCCTCCTTATAATTTAAAATCTTAATGTTTTTATTGTTTTTTTAATATTGGTGTAAAAAATTGAATTGATTTTTGAAGAATAGGTCCTGTTAATATAACTGCAATTACTGTACCTATTCCTAATTTAGCTTGAAGTATCACACCTACTCCAACTAATAAAACATCTTGTAAAATCTTTGCTTTGGCATACGATACGCCTTTTTCTTCACATAAGATTTTAACTATTGCTTCTAATGGACCATAACCTCTCTCTACTGCTACATACAATCCAAGGCCAATACCCATCATTATTGTTCCAAATACTACAATTAATATTTTAAAAGACATTGGGAAGTTTTGTATCCCAAAGTTTTTTAAAATTCTTTCTGATAAAGATACATAGGGGCCTATACTAAATACACATAATACAGTTCCTATATTAATATAACTTTTTTTGATAAAGAATAATAAAATTAATAAAGTTGTATTTGCAAGTGTATTTGCTGCGCCATAGGAGATACTTAAGATATTGTGTAATCCATCCCCAAAGGTTGCCATAGGAGACGAACCAAGATTGCTAGCATAAAATAAGGCTATACCAAATGATGATACAAATAATCCTAAAGATATTACAACTATATCAAGTATCAATTTATTGATTTTGCTTTTTCTATGTGCACTATCTACACTTTCCAACATTTAATCACCCCTTTTTTCATCTATATTTCATATTATATTTTATAGAGTGTTAAATGTCAACAGTTTATTCCTAGTATTCTTTGGTATATTGTGCCAAATAAAAGACTAATGATATTATCTTTTATAAAAGTTTGTATTATCTATCTTGTAGTTTCCAAGAATTCTGTTATAATTTTTATACAAACTTCCACTTACCAACGTGGTGGAAGATTTATTATTTTTTTATCGTTGGAGAAATGAGGTCAATTATGGACAATAATAAAAATGATGTAATGCATCATATTAATTGCAAAAAAGGTGATGTAGGAAAATATGTTATACTTCCAGGTGATCCTGGTAGAGTAGAAAAAATAGCCGCATACCTTGATAATGCAAAACTTGTAACTTCATATCGAGAATATTTAACTTACACCGGTTATCTAGATGGCACTAAAGTTAGTGTTACCTCTACAGGTATTGGTGGACCGTCTGCATCTATTGCGATGGAAGAACTCACAAAAATTGGCGCTGATACTTTTATTCGTATTGGTACTTGTGGCGGAATAGATGATTCGCTTATACCAGGTGATCTAATAATACCTACCGGTGCTATTAGAAAAGATGGTACTGGACGCGAATACGTTCCTATTGAATATCCATCAGTTGCTAACTTTGAGCTTGTAAATGCGTTAAAAGATGCAGCACAAAAACTTGGCAATAACCATCATCTAGGCGTTGTTGAATGTAAAGATAGTTACTACGGTCAACATGAACCTGATAGAATGCCTACTAGCTATGAACTTAAACAAAAGTGGAATGCATGGAAAGTTGCAGGCGCATTAGGTTCTGAAATGGAATCGGCGACTTTATTTATAGTAGCTTCAGTATTACGTGTTCGTTGTGCAACTGTTTTGTTACTATGTCGCAATCGTGAACGTGAAGCCTTACTAGGTTCCGAGTCTGTTGCCGTATGGGATACTGCTCCTGCTATAGAAACTGCTATCGAAGCACTTCGTATGATAATTAAAAAAGATCAACAATAATATTTTTAATGGGAACATATAGATCTAAATAAATAGATTTATATGTTTCCATTTTTTTAAAATTATAATATCCAATCTAAAAAGTTTTCGATACATTCATCCCAATACTTCCAATCATGTCCTCCATGTCCATCTCTAAAACAGACATCAAATCCCGATCTTTCAAGCTCTTCCTTTAAATTTACATTCATGTCATAATTAATAAGATCTTCAATTGCACATGCAATATAGGCTTTAGGTTTATTCTTGCTTTCTTTTAAATTTTTCGCTAATAAATATAAATCATCTTTGCTTCCCGGTACTTTATCAGATCCAGCAAATATCAAATCATATCGAAAGAAATCAAATCCTTTTTCAACCATTCTTGGTTCAAGTATATTTGGTGCTACAGCTCCAGATAGATTGCAAAATCCAGCATATTGTTCTGGTTTACTAAGTGCACATTTAGTTGCTCCATATCCACCCATAGATGGGCCTGCAATAAAGTTATCTTCTCTTTCTTTTGATAAATTAAATGTACTTTGTGCAAACCTTGGCAATTCTTCTGTTATAAAGTCAAAGTAATTCAAACCATATTTTGCATTTGAATAAAATCCATTTTGGCCAGAAGGCATAACAACAGCAAGGCCCTTCTCTTGTGCATACCTTTCGATTGAAGTATGTCTAAGCCAGGATGAATAATCATCTAATGCACCATGAAGCAAATAAATTGTTTTGTGCTTTTTGTTATGAGGATAGATTTCATCATAACTTGCATGCAAACATTCATTATCAGGTAAAGATGGAATTAAAACATTCACATTTACATGATTTTGAAGTGTTTTTGAAAAAAAGTTACATTGATTTAAAATCATTTCATCTCCTTTCTTGATCTTTTAATTAGATCATATCTTTTATTGTTTTTAATTCTGTAATTATATCTTATATAAATGTTCTTTATATATATAGGACATTTGTCCTTTTTTATAAAAATTATTTTTGTATTTATTTGTTATTTAACTAATCATTTAGATTATTAACATTTACAATGAAATATATTACAGATTATATTTTTCAATTAAAAAAACGGCAAGATTTTACTCTCACCGTAGTTTGTTATAATTGTTTTTTATTCATTTGTTATACTACTCTTCTCCAGTTCTTTGGAGCTAGTAATGCAATTATTGTAAACAATTCTAATCTTCCTAGAAGCATTAAAAGCGAAAAGAAGATTTTTGATATTTGACTATAATTATTAAAAGTATTTGTTGGCCCTACCAAATTAAGTCCTGGTCCTATATTGCCGAGCGTTGCAGCGACCGAAGTAAATGCTGTTAATAAATCAACTCCCTCTAATGTTATAGCAACTGTGGATAGTGCGATTATAATAAAATACAAAGATACAAAACTATTAATGCCTGCAACTGTTTCATTTTGCACAACCTTACCATTTACTTTAACAGGAATAACTGCTCTTGTATGAAACATCTTTAAAATTTCTCTCTTTATAAGTTTTAACAAAACAAGTATTCTAATAACTTTTATACCGCCAGATGTTGATCCTGCACTTCCACCTACAAACATTAGAAGTACTAAAATCGCTTTACTAAATGAGGGCCATGCATCAAAATTAGCTGTAGAGTATCCCGTTGTTGTAATAATAGAACTTACTTGGAAGAAGGCATCTCGAAAGGATAAAGTTAATTTACTATAATTAGTCATATAAAGGTTAGTACCTATTCCTAATACAGCTAAAAAGATTATTATAATATATAATTTAAGCTCTTGATCTTTAATTGCTTCTTTAAATTTACCTTTATAAATTAAATAATACAAGGAAAAGTTTACGCCTGAAATCACCATAAATATAGCGATAACCATTTGTAGATAGCTACTTGAAAATGCACCAACACTATTATTATTAATTGCTAGTCCTCCAGTACCTACAGTTCCGAATGTATAAATAAATGATTCAAATATAGTCATTCCACCTATTTTCAACAATAAAACCTGAACCAAAGTTATTGTAAAATATATCAAATATAAAATCTTAGCAGTATCTCTAATTCTTGGAGCCATTTTCCCTGCCACAGGTCCCGGACTTTCTGCTTTAAATATCTGAAATCCTCCGATTCCTAATGCCGGCAATAAGGCTAATGTAAATACCAGTATCCCCATTCCACCTATCCAATGAGTAAAAGACCTCCAGAATAATATACCCCTTGGCAATATCTCTACATTAGCAATAAGTGTTGCTCCTGTTGTTGTAAATCCTGATACCGTTTCAAATACTGCATCAATATAAGTTGGAATGCTAGCTGATAGATATAATGGAAGTGCTCCAAACAAGGACATCAAAGCCCAGCCTAACGCTACTATAGCAAGCCCATCTTTTGCATTAATATTGTCTTTATTCTTTTTGAAATTAGATAATATAATCCCTGTTAAAGCTGTTACTAATATTGTAATTATAAATGCTTTAGTATCATTTTCCTGCATAAAAAGGGATATTAGCAATGATGGCATCATAAATAACGATTCTACTACCAGTATATTACCTAGAATTCTTACTACGGTTCCATTTTTCACCGAATATTCCTCCCTTACTTGAGTCAAAGAACATCTTTAACATATGCAAGTTCTCTGTTAAGCAAAATACAACTATTCGATCATTTGCTTCTATTGTAGATTCTCCATTTGGTATTATAACATTGCCAGCTCTAACTATTGCTCCTATTATAATTCCTTTTGCTAATTTAAGTTCCTTCAACTTCTTACCTATGATTGCCAAATCATTTCCTATTATTATTTCAGTAACTTCACCGTCTCCACCTAATAATAAAGAAATCGAAACTATTTTACCTCCACGAATATATTTTAATATATCGCTTGCAGTTATATAAATTGGATTAATAGCAACATCTATTCCTAATCGATCTATTATTTTAGTGTAATTTGGTCTACTTATTTTTGAAATAGTTTTAGATACTCCTGATTGTTTAGCCATTAAGCCCATCAGAAGATTTTCCTCATCAAAACCAGTAACTCCAATAAAGACATCCATTGAAGATAATCTTTCTTCTTCTAGCAAATGTATATCCGTTCCATCCCCATGTATAATAAGTACATTATTAAGTTTTTCGGATAATTCTCTGCATCTTTCTTTATCTTTTTCAATTAAAATTACTGATATATGGTCTTTTGATAAAATATCAGCTAGGTAGTAGCCTAGATTTCCGCCACCAAATATCATAGCTCTCTCTACTTCTTTCTTATCAATATCTTTCTCAAATCTATTATTTAACTTCTGTATATCAGCCGCTTTCCCCATAATATGTACTACATCATTTTCTTCTAACTGAGTATTACCATCCGGAATTATAATTGCTCCATTTCTTGAAATCGCAGTTATAAGCAGGCCGTTAAAATCTTCTAATGCCATTAACTTCTTACCAACAAACTCCACCATAGTTTCAATGTTAAAATCAATCATTTTAACTTTTCCACTTGCAAATCCGCCAGCATCAAAATTATGACTTTTTAACAAATATTTCTCAATCGAACGTGCAGTAGCTAAATCAGGATTTATTATAAAATCAATTCCCATCTCCACCTTAATAAAATCAAGTTGTTTCATATATTCTGGGTTTCTTATTCTAGCAATAGTCTTTTGACATCCTAATTTCTTTGCTAAAGAACATATTAGAGTATTAGTTTCATCACTATCAGTTGATGCCACTAATAAATTATAAGATTTAATATTCAATTCCTTGAGAATACTAATATCTATTCCATTGCCAACTACTGTTAATACATCTAGACGTTCTTTAATAAGGTCTATAACATCTGAATTGTTGTCTATTATTGTTACGTCCATATTATCCGATACCATAGATTCTGCTAACTTGCAACCAAGCTTACCAGCACCTACTATTATTACCTTCATTTAAATTCACCTCATATTTAATTTATCATTAATATCTTTAATAAAATTGTATATTAGACTACTATAACACCTTTATATTATATTTCCACCCATATTCAAACATTTTATGATATATTATTTATTAATTTAATTAATAGTATATATTGTTATTGTTTTAGAATCATAGTCGATTAATCCATCCTTTTTCATTTTGTTTAACTCTCTACTTAATGATGTCCTTTGTATGCCCAATCTCTCTGCTAAATCTTTTTTTGTCATATTAAGATTTACCTTTTTATTGTTTTGAATACGATATTCATATTGTAAAAAGTCATTTATACGCATACGGATAGTCTTTAGAGATATAGAATCTATTTTATCCGTTAAGACTAGAGTTTTATCTGAAATTGTTCTTAACAAACCTGACATGAATTCTACATTCTTTTGACTTAAGTCAATAACTAATTGTTCATATATATGAAGTATCACCACTGCTGTATCTGCAACTACTGTCATAGGATATACATTCCTACTTGAAAACATTAAGTTTGCTCCCAATATATCTGTAATTGTAAAAACTGCTACTTTTAAAACATTGCCCTCTTCATCTATTTTTTGAATAGAGACATCTCCATTTAGAATTACATCCATAGAGTTACACACTTCGTTATTAAGGTAAATAACCTGGCCTTTGTTATATCTTTTGATTCGATAACTAGAATCATTAAATATATCTAATAACTCATTAGGTGAAAATGTTTTAAAAAGTCCATTACCCATTATGATTTTAACAAATTTATCAATAGTCATTTCAACCCTCGTTTTTAATTTTTATTGTTTATCTGAATTAGTTACCAAGGTAACATATATTTCACTTTTTATATAGTATACTATAGAAAATTATAAAATAAAAGTTTATTAAAACGGAGGTAATTAAATGGATCCATTTACTTTGGTATTTTGGCTAGTAACAGTTATTTGGTTTATTGTTTCTATTATTAAAGATAAGAAGAAAACATTAAGTTCTATTAAAATGTCAAGTGGCATGATGAAACATATGGCGGGAGAAATTATAGGTATTTTGTTTTTGATAGGAATTATTTTAACCTTCCTTCCCCCTGAGACAATTAAAGAATATGCTGGCCAATCAAGTTCTTTAATAACAACACTTATATTTGCTTTGGTAGGGTGTATTACATTAATACCAGCTTTTGTAGCATTTCCACTTGCTGGTTCTTTAGTAAATGCTGGCGCAAGCATAGTGCCTGTTGTAGCTTTTCTAACAACTCTTACTATGGTAGGCATAGTTACATTCCCTCTTGAAAAAAAAGAGTTTGGTACAAAGTTTACTTTAATTAGAAACTCTTTAAGCTTTGTATTTGCAATTGTAATTGCTTTAATTATGGGGGTGGCATTATGAGTAAAACATTAAAATTTATTAAAAATAACAAGCTTTTAGTTTTAGTTGTTTTTGCCTATTTGTTTTTAGGTGTATTTATGCCTGATAAGGCTTTAGGCTCTTTAAAGAACAGTTTGTACTATGTTAAGGAAATGATAATGATTATGCCTGTTATACTGCTTCTTACCGCACTTATTAATGCCTGGGTTCCTACTAAGACTATTGAAAAAAACTTAGGTAAAGATTCCGGTTTAAAAGGCAATATCTTTTCTTTTTTACTTGGTAGTTTTTCAGCAGGTCCAATATATGCTGCATTTCCAATAAGTAAAACACTGTTTTCAAAAGGTGCAAGTGTTTCAAATATTGTAATACTTCTTAGTACATGGGCAGTTGTAAAAGTACCAATGCTTTTAAATGAAGCAAAATTCCTAGGACCAAAGTTTATGGCTTTTAGATGGGTTTTAACTTCAGTTTCAATTTTCCTTATGGCTTATATTACTTCTAAATTTGTTAAAAAAGAAGATATACCATCCAATGATATTTCAGTAGATTCAGAAAAAAACCTTCTACATATTTCAGATGATTATTGTATTGCTTGTAATCTATGTGTTAAAATCGCACCAAGCCATTTTGAAATGAATAATAAAAAGGCTAAAGTTATTAATCAGATAATAGATAAAGATAATGAAGACGTTGTAAATCAAGCAATTGAGAAATGTCCATCAAAGGCTATTAGTTTCAAATAGAATTAAAAAAGACGAAGTTTATCGATTGATATCGACACTTCGTCTTTATTGTTTTCTTGCTTATATTCCTGTTTTAGTAAGTTTACTTAACAATCCTTTAACTGCTTCAAGAGGGAAATCTTCTTGTGGATTATCTAACATTGATTCTAACAATCTTCTCGTCTCATCGCTTTGTGGAAGCATATAACCCGACTCTCTAAACAAATCTTCTATCATTATCCTATTAGATTTAGATATAGCAGTTGCAAATTGTCGTCTAATTGGATCATCAGTTGTTTTTGCTATACTTTCTGCAATTCTTTCTTGCTCAACTTTACTTTTAATTAATTTATTTAATGAATTAATTACATTGTCTTCTTTAGCTTGTTGATGAGGATATATAAGTGGGACAATAGAAATTGCACCTGATGGACAAGCATCAACACATTTCCTACAACCTTCAATACATTTATCTACATCTATTATACTATTTTCAGTATTAGTTGCACCTGTTGGACATACATAAAGGCAAAGACAATCTTTTGTACATAATGCAATATTTCTTACAGCTGGCATATTCTATCTCCTTCCTACTTCAGTGATTTTAAAACTAGGCACCTTACATACCGGACAAATTGCAGGTGGTATGTCACCTATATATACAAAACCACATATATCACAAACATATATTTTAGTGTTTTCTAATAATTCATTCCCACTCTTAGCATATCTGCCTAATACTGATTTTAACATTCTGCTAACTTTTTCACCCCATACTAATGCACGCAAAGCACCACGATCTTCTTTTTCTGATGATACTATATTGGCTTTAGCAAAGTCTTGTGTTAAATCATTATGTAAAAGTTCAGAGACTGGTTCAAAGCTTTCTTCATCTGTTAATTCTATTTTGCTTTTATAATAATCCGATATTTGATTAAACAATTGCATTTCTTCTTTTAAATATTGCTTCTCACAACCTTTTGCAAGATTGGAACATAATGCACTTAATTCACCTGCCGTTAGTTCTCTTAAATCATCAAAATGCTCTTTCATTTCACTATCTTCAATAGTTCCTTTTTCATGTTTTATCATGCGTTACCCTTCTTTCATTATATAAATATCTTACATATCTGTTTTTAAAAAGCCATCAAATTCTTTCTCTATTTCTTCACCTGGTTTATTTGTTATTAAACTAACAAGGATTATCATAATTACAGATACAGCAAAAGCTGGAAGTATTTCATACAAATCAAAATATTTTTTAATGAATGTTCTCCATACAATAACCATTGTTCCACCAGATAAAATACCTGCCAGTGTTCCTTGCCAATTCATTCTCTTCCAGTATAGTGACATTAAAATTGCTGGTCCAAAAGCTGCACCAAATCCTGCCCATGCATATGCAACCAAATCAAAAACTGAACTGTCTGGATTGCTGGCAATAAATACAGCAATAACTGCAACTGTTACAACACTTATTCTACTTATTAATATTAATTTTTTATCATCTAGATTTTTAAATATATTTTTACAAATATCTTCTGAGATAGCTGATGAAGTTACAAGTAATTGTGAATCTGCAGTACTCATTATAGCTGCTAATATTGCAGTTAATAGTATACCTGCTATAATTGCAAGGCCTGGCCCTTTTAATATGTTTTGTACCATATATATAAATACCTTTTCTCCGTCCAAAAGTCCTAATGCATCTGAGCTAACTAGAGTAGACATATAGGCTTTACCAACTACACCTAAAATTACAGCTGCAGCAAGTGAAAAAGTTACCCACACCATAGCTATCCTTCTAGCAGGTTTTATATCATCTGAATGCCTTATACCCATAAATCTTGAAAGAATATGTGGTTGACCAAAATATCCAAGTCCCCATGCAGCTGTAGATATTATACCTAGAGCTCCCATACTTCCAATTCCAGTCCAATCTTTTATACCTAGTCCTTTTGACAGATTTGCTAAAGAACCAGCAAGTGCAAATGTTTCATTAGGTCCACCAAGTTTAATTACAACAATGATTGGCATAGCAATAATTGCAAAAAACATTAAAATTCCTTGAAACAAATCCGTCCAACATACCGCGAGGAAACCTCCTAGGAATGTGTATGATACTATAACTACAGCACCTATTATTAGTGCAGGTAAATATTCTAATCCAAATACAGCATTAAAAAGCTTTGCTCCGGCTGAAAATTGTGCTGCTGTGTATATTAAAAAGAATATAACAATAAATAAAGCTGATATGATTTTAATTAAATGTGTTTTATCTCTAAAACGGTTTTCAAGATATGTAGGTATCGTTATAGCATCATTTGAATGCTCTGAATACTTTCTCAACCTTTTAGCTAAGAATAACCAGTTGAGATATGTTCCTATTCCCAATCCTAATGCTGTCCAGAAAGCTTCTGCTATTCCATTTTTATAAGTTAATAAAAATGCTGTTCCTGGTAATCCCATAAGTAGCCAACCACTCATATCTGACGATTGTGCACTCATAGATGCTACCCAAGGGTTTAAATTTCTTCCCCCTAGAAAATAATCACTTTGGTTTTTACTTTTCTTAAAAAAATAAGCCCCTATGCCAAGCATAATTAATAAGTAAATCGTTAGTACAATAGCATGAATAATCGTATCCATATTAGTTATCCCTTCCTATATAAGTTTTCATTAATTATAACCTCTGGCCAATACATTGTCAAAAAATATAGCTAGCATTTTATACGCTCATTATGAATTCAACAAATTCATCTATAAGCTCTGGATCATATCGTTTTCCTATATTATCATACATTTGTTTAACTGCCTCTTCTTTTGTAAGAGCTTTTCTGTATGTTCTATTAGATGTCATCGCACAATAATCTGTAACTAGCGCCAAAATTCTTGACTCATAAGGTATTTTATTAGCTTTTATTCCTCTTGGATATCCTGAGCCATCAAAATTCTCATGATGATTTAGAATTATATTCGCTATTTCTTCATATTTATTAATGTTTTTCAATATATGATAGCCTATCGATGGATGTGTCCTTATTTCATTCACTTCATCATTATTCAAGACCTTATCTTCAACAAAATAATCATAGCTAAGATTCTTATTACCAATGTCATATAATAAGGCTGATTTTTTCAATTTAATTGTTACATCTTGGCTAAGTCCAAGTTTCTTAGAAAAATCTTTTATTAAATGAATTGCCCTTTGTGTTTCTACTTTCTTTTCAGGAAATAATTCGTAGTTATATCTTATTATGGATTTTAAAATTCTATTTTTGATTTTATCATTATCAAAAAGTTTATTTTCATACATTCTTTCATCTGCTAGATTAAATGTCGTACTAAATGATTTTTTCTTTTCTGTATGAACGGCAACACCAAATGCTGCTGATACAGGAATATTCTTAACTTTTTTATTCAATAAAACATTTTTAATTGTTTCTACTTTCTCTGTTACTATATCTATATCAACATTAGTTATTAAAACAGCAAATTCATCTCCGCCTATTCTTGCTACTAAACCAATATCAGAGAAATGTTTACTTAAGACTGAAGAAAATTCTTTTATCAATTTATCACCCATAAGATGTCCAAAAGCATCATTTGTAAGTTTTAATGCATTGATGTCAGCTATAATTAATGTTAATGGAAATCTCTTTTCTTTTAATATATTATATGTGGCTTTCTCAAAAAACCTTCGATTATATAAGCCAGTTAATTGATCATTATAATTTAAGTATTCGATTTCCTTTTGTTTTTTTAATCTATCACTTATATTTCTAAAAACATATACAAAACCTTCTAAATCATCTAAGTTGTAGATAGGAAATATGCTTTCTTCTATGTAGATCCTTTTATCAAAAGCTTCTAAATAACATTCCCGTCTTATCTCTGATTTACCAACAATGTAATCATTAAGATTATTTATTTCTTTTAACTCTATATTATTACGATCAAAAAACTTAAATTCTTCAATTAGTTTCTTGTGTATTATATCCTCATCTTTAATTTCTAATTCTACCAGTGTAGAATCATTAATCACTCTAACAATTCCATCTTTATCTATAACAATAATTCCATCGCCAATCGAAGAAAGTATTATTCTTAAAAATTCTTTTTCTTTACTAAGTATTTGATTTATTTCTTCTTTATCTGACATTATATTTAAAATAGATTTATGCATTTTCTTTAGTGAATTTAATAATTTACCCACTTCATCTTCTCTATTTAAATATTCTCTTGGCATCTTTATTTTATATTCTTCATTTGAAATTGACTCTGCATAAGATGATGCGTATAACAATGGATCAACTATATTTTTGGTCATAAAAGAATTTATTGATAGTATTATTAGATAAAACACAAGTAAAAATATTATATGTAAATCTATACGTTCATTAATTAATTCTGATTGCTCATTTGCTTTAACTTTTATAATGTTATCAATATTGTCTGTATATATACCCGTTCCTATAACCCAATCAAATTCTTGGTAATATGAACTATATGCTCTTTTGGGTTGTGAAATGTTAGCACCTTCTCTTGGGAAGTAATAATCAAAAAAACCTCCACCCTGAACTGCCTTATTAATCGCTTCTTGAACTACATATTTCCCGCTTGTGTCCTGATAATCAAATCTATTGCTTCCTTCAACATCACTTCCATATAAAACAACATTATCTCCATTGGATGTATCTATCCAAAAGTATCCATCATCACCATATCTTATTTGTCTTATTACTTCAGCAATTAATACTTTTGCTTCTTCAGTAGAAAAGTTTTCTTCTTTATATTTTTTATGAAGTGAATCAATCATTGAAAGGGCAGTATGGATTTCTGCTTTAATAAAATCATCATAGTTATCACGTATATTTTCTTCTAGTATTATCAAGGCATTTTGATTTGCTTTATGTTCACTTAAAAGGCTTAAGAAAACTGTAAACGCAACAATAATAAAGCTAATTCCAATAATTATAAATGTTTTGCTCTTTATTTTTAATTGCTTCATCTATGTTCACCCCATTTTATAAAAAAAGTTAATGCTTAATCATTATTATAATGTAAACACCAACTTTAACCAGTTTTATATTATATATCTTCTATTATATTACAAAAGCACAAAGAAGCAAAGATAATTCTTAGTTAAAAATTTCACACCCTCTTTAATCTAAAATAGTTGCTTCCTCAACATAAAATATTTCACAAGCCCCATTCCCAGTATCACTTCTACTTCTGCTTGTTTGCCACAATTCAACATTATTACTTTCTTTAAAATCCACATCAACTAAATAACCTTTTAATTTAATTAAATCACCTTTTTTAATCTTTTTAATTTTATTTAAAACATTTTCATTTTTATGTATTATATGTACATTTGCGGAATTATTAGAAATATACCCTATATCAACAGGTGAAGCTGCTGTATGCTGAAAGTAATACCACCTACCCCTTTGCGAGTAAGATATAAAATCATCTATTCCTTTTTTATTTAAATCACCCCATGCAATTGCTAAGTCATAGTATGAGATTTGTGATGGAAAGTCTGAGTATTTCCTTTTAGATTTAACGACTCCTTTTAATTCATAATTAGCTCTTAAGAAAAGTTTAACATCCCCTTTTCTCCCAAAATGCTTAATTTCTTTCTTTTCTTCAATATCAATTTGAATTGGCGGTTCAATAGTGGCTTGATATAAAACCTTGTGTGAAAGTACTGATTTTGAAAATAATAATAGCATTATTATTATTATTATAGTAAATACTTTTGATAATCTACTCATAGCAAAATTATGTTCACTCCTTTTTATAAAAAAGTTAATGTTTAATCTTAAAATCTTAGGTTTAAAAAAACCCCTAAATCCATCTTACTCTAGATTTAGGGGGTCAGTAATTTTACTTATCTCATAATCCTTTTAATATATTATTATTTTATATTATTAATGTAGCAATACGAGCTGCAAATAAGGCAGCACAAACATACATTACAGGATGAATTTCACGGAATTTACCAGTGATAACTTTAATAATTACCCAAGCTAACATACCAAACATAATTCCATTAGCTATTGAATATGTAAATGGCATCATAATGATAGCAAGGAAGCCACCTATAACATCTGCCATATCACCTTCAAACTTCATTTTCAGTACTGATGACATCATTAGAAGTCCAACAAATATCAAAGCTGGTGCTGTAGCAAATCCTGGAATCGCTAGGAAAACAGGTGCGAAAAATAGTGCTAATATAAACATAACAGCTGTTGTTACAGCAGTTAGTCCTGTACGTCCACCTTCAGATACTCCAGCTGAACTTTCAACATAGCTTGTAACTGTAGATGTACCAAGACATGCGCCAAGCACTGTACCAGCTGCATCAGCTAATAAAGCATTTCCTACGCGTGGTAACTTACCATCTTTGTCTAACATATCTGCTTTACTTGCTACTCCAACAAGAGTACCAACTGTATCAAATAAGTCTACAAATAAGAATGCAAACACAATAACTACAAAATCCATAAAGTTCTTAGTTACATAAGTAAAGTCAAACTTGAAAAATGTAGGTGCAAGTGATGGAGGAACAAGGTCTTTCAAACTACCAAATGAAGGAATAAGTGAGTAAACCTCTGCATCAATATTAACTACATATAAACCTAGAAGTTGAGCTATTATTCCTAAAACCCAAGTAATTAATATTCCCCATAAAACAGATCCTTTAACTTTAAATTGATGCATTACTGCAATTGATAAAAGACCAACAAATGCAAGTGCAAATTGTACACTACCAATATTACCCATAGTAATTAATGTAGCTGGATCAGCAACAACAATACCTGCTCCTTGCAAACCAATAATTGCAATAAACAAACCGATTCCAGTTGTAATACCAAGTTTTAGATTAGTAGGTATTGAGTTAACTAAAGTCTCACGGAATTTAAACAGTGACATAATAACAAATAAAATACCTTCTACTAAAACTGCTGTTAGTGCAATTTTCCATGGATCATTAATTCCTTGCTCTTGTAATGTTGAGCATACTGAGAAAACAAAATATGCATTTAACCCCATTCCAGAAGCTAGTGCAACAGGATAATTCGCAAATAGACCCATTAAAAGAGTTGCAAATGCTGCTGCTAATGCTGTTGCAGTAAATACTGCACCTTTATCCATACCAGATATTGCTAGCATAGAGGGATTGACAGCCAATATGTAAGCCATCGCTAAAAAAGTAGTGATACCTGCTAACACTTCGGTGCGAACATTGGTACCGTTTTCTTTTAGTTTAAAAAACTTTTCCATAACTTTCCTCCCGTTTTTCTTTTTCTTTTGACTGATTTTTCTCTTATATAATAAGAGATTTTACAAAGTTTATTATAGGTGATTTGTATTTAGATTTCAAGCTTATAGTCGATTTTAATAATATATTATTAGTTTTATAGATAGAAGTTTTTCATAATCTATTTTATAATATAATTATCTATACACATATTAATTTAAACTTTGTACAAAATAAGAAAACGGGGAAAATTATGTATACTAAACAAGCTTTAATTACAAATTTGAGAAACATGGGAATTCAAGAAAATGACACTTTATTAATCCACTCTTCAATGAAATCAATAGGTGATGTTGATGGTGGTGCAGAAACAGTTTTAGATTCATTTATGGAGTATTTATCTGATGGGCTTTTACTTCTTCCAACTCATACTTGGGCAAATATGAACGAAACACATAATATATTTGATCCAGAAAAAGAGCCGTCATGTGTGGGCCTTCTTACAAATTTATTTATGAAGCGTGAAGGTGTTGTGCGTTCACTACATCCAACACATAGCATGGCTGCTTATGGTAAAGATAATAAAGAATTTATAAAGGGTGAAGAAAATATTACCACCCCTTGTTCTCCAGGTGGTTGCTACGATCGTTTGAGAACGAGGAATGGTAAGATATTATTATTAGGTGTAAATCATATTCGAAACACTTATCTTCACTTTGTTGAAGAAGCATTAAACGTTCCAGACCGTCTTACAGAAAAACCTACTTTATTTCATATTGTAATGCCAGACAAAACTATGAAAGAAAATCATATGTATCGTCATTTTAATAAAGCAAAAGGGCCTATTTCAGACAGATACTCAAAACTTGAACAAGCTTTCTTTGATACTAATGTTGCAAAAGAGGTTTATTTTGGAGATGCTAGATGTATTCTATGTGATGCTAATGGATTATATGATGTCATGGAGCATATTCTATCCCAGCAAATTAATTGCATAATGGAATTAGATACAATTCCAGAAACATGGTGGGAAACAATGCCTAAGATATCATAAACACCTTAACTATTATAACTAACTCCAATTTGTTTTAAAACTTCTTCCATAATCTTTAAAGTCTCATATGAAGATTCTATTGGATAATATTCAAAACTGTCTTTTCCAACTAATCGCCTAAAGGCATCAATTATATGTTCAAGTCCATTAGAAGCATGTTCGATATTAGAATATGCTTCTTTTTCATTATATATTTCTAGTTTATATCCTGTTGCACTCCAGAATTTATCAACGATTATTCTGCCCTTATCTCCGCTTACTACAAGTTTCTTCTCTGTTTCACAGTCTATTCCTGATACAAGTACCGCTTGTTCCATATCATCATAATTCATAATTATTGATGTTCTATGGTCTACTCCAGTTGGTCCTTTTACTGCAGATGCTAGTATATTAGTTGGTAATTTCCCAAGTAAATGATTTGCAATTACAATAGTATATATCCCTACATCTAATGTTGCGCCACCACCTAGTTCTTTATTAAAAAGCCTATGTTTTTCGTTATATTCAGATTTAAAGCTAAAATCACATTGGATCATAGATACTTTACCAATTTCGCCATTTCGTATTATATTATGCACTTCTTTTATTGCTGGAAGATAAACCGTCCATAATGATTCCAAGAACAAAACATCTTTTTTTCTTGCAATCTCCATTGCAGTTTTTAATTCTTCAGGATTTATTGTAATTGGTTTCTCACACAATACATTTTTCCCTGCTTCTAAAGATTTAATAATATATTCATAATGACTATTATTAGGTGTTGCAATATAGATACAATCTATTTCTTTATTATCTAACATTTCCTCAATTGTATTATATGCTTTACCCATTCCGATTTTTCTTGTAAAGTCCTTGGCTTTGTCAAAAGAAGTTCCAAAAGCACCAGTAATTTTACTTTTATTTAATACTTTATGTGCTTGTGCAAATTGACTTGCAATATTACCCGTTCCTACAATACCCCATTGAATTTTCTTATTATTGTTTTCTTTTATAGTCATATTCCCTCCAATCTTATGTGGTTATTTTTCAATACCAAGTCTCGCTTCTACGCCTTTTGAATAATAATGTTTTACTTCTTTCATTTCTGTAACTAAGTCTGCAATTTCAATTATTGCCTGATTAGCGTTTCTTCCAGTTATAATTACTTCTACATTTTCTGCTCTTGATTCTATCATCTCTATTGCTTCTTTTACTGTAAATAATTTATAAAATAATGCTATATTTAATTCATCTAATACAACTATATCATGTCTACCTTCTTGTAATATTTTTCTGCATTTTTCTAGTCCTATTCTAGCGGCATCTATATCATCTTGTTTTGCTTCTTTATATATAAATGTATCTCTTCCAAACTGTTCCATTTCAAAATTTGGTAGATATTTGACTGCTTCTAATTCACTATACTTCATTCCTTTAACAAATTGTGCAAAATAAACTTTTTTACCAGCACAAACCGCTCTAACAGAGAGGCCTAATGCAGCTGTAGTTTTTCCTTTTCCATTACCAGTATATACTTGAATAAATCCTTTTCCCATATAAAATCCTCATCTTTATTTTTTTATCTTCTATATATTATTTTAACATATATTTCGAAGTTTTATAAGCTCTCCACCTGGAAATATTAAAATATCTAATTCTATTATTATGATTATTAATTATATCTTTAAGTTTCGACTCTAATGCCTTTTTGGATTTAGAATCTGATGTGCTTGTACTTTCATTATCTTGGAAAATATATTGTTCCTCTGTAATATTTTCTAGAGCTGGAACTGCATCTAATGATAAATCCAAGATATAATTCATATCTTCTATTTTTATAGTTTCCATATGACTTATATTATATTTAGCAATTATATAATCTGGTTTAATAAATCCAAAAATCAAATAACTAATTATACTTGTTACAAATAGAAATCTATAAATATAAAATGATTTATTATGAATATAATAGACTATTCCAATCATGCAAATAGTTAATACTAATAAAAACCATAAGACTAAAACTCTAATAAATGTTAAATAATAAACATTTATATATAAAATCATTCTATATGTAGCAGAAGCTATCATAATAAAAGTACATCCAGATATAACCCTTAAGCTAATATCTAGCCATCGATCTTCTTTTACCTTTTTTACGCAAAGTAATACTAGTGATAAATTAATAAATGCTACTGCCAATAATTGAAAGAAACCACTTCTTGCATATTCTGCATATGTCAGATTATCAGGTAAGGTAAAGAAATTGCCACCAATTAAATATATAATCTGTATGCTAGAGTATAAAAGATATATAGCTGTAATAAACCATGTCATTGTTATCATTCTAATAGGTTGAGTTTTCACTAAATTATTCTCTAGGTTATAATCTTTCTTTTTAGCAAGAACACTAAACAAACTATAAAAAATGCAAGTTCCTGATATAAGTAAAAATAAATAAACAAAGCAATTATTAAAAATCTTTTTAAAATTGAATCCTATATTGTTAAATAAATTTGCGAATATTAAATCCGAACTCATTAACAGTGGAATTACAACAATTAAGAATAATAGAGCAAAAATAACACCTTCAATAATCTGTTTTATTTTACTTGTATTAATGTTTTTATCTTTTGCTTCTATCTTTATATGTTTAAAAGGTAAATGAATGTTTCCTAAATTTAAAAAAATCATATTTATAAAAAAACCTATCATCTTAAATAAATCAAGTTCCTTCTTAGGAAACAAACATTTAGTTATAAAAACACCATATAATATTATTATCAATATTGTGTTGAAAAATATTATAAATTCATTACTTGTTAAATTCGAAGAAATACCTAATAATATTGCCATAATTATATATGACAGGCCTGATGATAGATATCTAGAACGATCTAGACCTATATCCAGTTTCCTTAATCCTAAAACTGATAAGATAAATAGTCCAGCAACAAAAACTGGATAGAATATACCATTAAAATTTAAAAACATATCATAAAATGCAAACATAAATAGGAATCCAAAACTTAATGATAATTTCATAAAAGATTTGTATTTAACCATATCTTCATTTATATCTTTATTCATACGCCTACTCCCTAATCTTCCATTATTTAACGTATTCTAATACGTCTCCCGGTTGACAGTCTAAACTTTCACATATCTTATTTAATGTTTCTAATCTAATTGCCTTTGCCTTACCATTTTTTAGAATCGATATGTTGGCCATTGTTATACCTACCTTTTCAGACAACTCTGTAACACTCATCTTGCGTTTTGCAAGCATAACATCGATATTTATAATAATTGCCATCCTAACCTCCTATACAGTTAATTCATTCTCTTTTTCAATAGTGTTTGCTTTTTTAGCTAAATGTGAAAGGGCGCCTGATACTATTGCGATAACGATTCCTATAAATATTACAAATAGAAAAATAATCAAAATACCTGGATGTGACATATTAAGTATTAATAATATAAGATTTCCGATAAAACAGTAAATTGTATCAAAGAGAGTTAATCTACTAATCCAAATAAGACTATTAATATTCTTATCTGAAAATGAATTGTTCTTGCCTATCTCATTAGAAATTCTCCAGAAGAAAACAACTACAAAATAACATGGAATTCCCATAGTCCAAATAAAAGATAACCATATATAATACAAATTACTAAACTCTGGATTATATCTAACTATGTCCCTGCCCATTTGTGGAATTATTATAAGTAAAGTCAAAGTTAGAATTATGGAAATTGCTACTGCAATAGCTTTTAGCCATTTAGATAAATTTGCTTGGTTCATACAATCTTCTCCTTAATAATTATATTCTTTTATTTTATATTATATTCCCTTTTTTAATGATTGTCAATACTTATTTATCGTATATCAATAAATACTTATCATTAGTCAAACCAGTTCTCTTTGATATATTACGAATTAATGATGGAAGTCCATTAGTTAAAAATCCTATAAAATCATCCTTTGACATAAATGCTCTGTCTCCAGTTCCATATTTATATTTTCCACCGATTATATTTTGATAAGGTAATAAAGCTTCAAAAAAAGACATAACAGTTATTACAAGGTCATCTAAATCTTCACCTTCTAATTCCATCATGTCCTTTGATAATTCACTTGCGTATCTCCAAACTGGCCCAGACTCGCCAATAATAATATTCCCATCTTCATCTCTAATCCAGTTTAATTTTGCACCTTCTAACATTTGTGAAATATTATGCCAGCTATTAATATTATTTGGAGTTTTTATAAAAAAATATTTATCCTTTTCAACAATGTTGTAACCAAGCGGACTTATAAAGTCATTTTGTCCATTTATTGCATATATTTTATTGATTTGATTATAAAACGGTATATAATCAAGATTTATTTTAAAGTTTTCAACTGCTAGTTTTGAAAATCCCTGACCATCAAATGAATAAGTTTTATAAATTAAATCACTATATATTGATGACATAGTTATAAACTGGGCTAGATTTCCACCCTTTGAATGCCCAGTCACAATTATTTCTTTTCCTTGATAATCATATAGATATTTTTTTTCAATAAAGATATTAAAAAACTCCATAGCTACTTTTTGCATAAATGAACTTTCTTTTGTCAATCCATCTCCATTATCAATCCACTTACCATCACCTGTTCCCCTAAACACAATATATATTGCTTTATCTATATCTTCATATATTAAAGCATCAAGATGTTCTATTGGAATTTCATAATCAATATTACTTTGTCCTATAAGTTTGATTTTAGCTAAATCTGGTTTCTCTTCAATTATTTTTATAAATGATTTGTATTCAGAAGATTTGCTCTTAAGTGTATTAATTATTTCATCTAATGTATTATTTTCATATTTTTTATCTTGGGTATGTAAATATGAATATTTACTTAAAACTGCAGAAGTGTTTATCTGATTTTCCATTTGTTCTGAAATTCTTGTTACCAATTTTGTCAACTCCATATATATAACAAATAATTCTTTAGTAACATTATATTCAAATTTATATTTTAGTTTCATTATGAAATTCTTATTCTTTTTTTACAAATTCAGACTTTAATTTCATTTCACCAATCCCATCAATTTTACAATCAATATCATGGTCACCATTAACTAATTTTATATTCTTAACTTTAATTCCTTTTTTAACAACCAAGGAGCTACCCTTTACTTTAAGATCCTTTATAACAATAACATTATCTCCGTCATTTAATACATTCCCATTAGCATCCTTTATTATTTTCTCATCAGCTATTTCTTGAAGTGTACTGTCTGCACTCCATTCATGAAAGCATTCTGGACAAACTAAAAGATTTCCATCCTCATAAGTATATTTTGAATTACATTTAATACAATTTGGTAAATTAGCCATTTTATTTTCTCCTTTTGTTGTTTTTGTTTATTGTATCTTTTCTATTTATCCTTGGTCTAATTAAACATTTTTTATCATATCCAATTAAATCTGTTCGTCCTGCTAATGTTAAGGCTTCATGAACCAACCAATAATTCTTTGGATTTCTATATTGAATTAATGCCCGTTGCATTGCCTTTTCATTCCTACTCTTTGAAACATATACTTCCTTCATCGTTCTTGGATCTAAGCCTGTATAATACATACAAGTAGACAAGGTAGATGGCGTAGGGTAAAAATCTTGAACTTGTTCAGGCACATATCCTAAGTCTCTTAAATATTCAGCAAGTTCTATAGCTTCTTTTAAAGTAGATCCCGGATGAGACGACATTAGGTAAGGCACTATAAATTGTTTTTTACCTAATTTTTGATTAATTTTTTTATATTTATCAATGAATTTTTGATAGACTGAATTTTCTGGCTTGCCCATTAATTTTAATACCTTATTACTGATATGTTCTGGTGCAAGCTTAAGTTGTCCACTCACATGATGCTCACATAATTCTTTTATAAATATATCATTGTCCTTATCATTGATTAAATAATCAAATCTAATTCCTGATCTAATAAACACTTTCTTTATATTAGGTAGTTTTCTTAACTTAGTTAATAAAGACAGATAATCTGAATGATCTATTCTTAAATTTTTACAAGGCTTTGGAAATAGGCATTGTTTATTTATACATGCTCCCTCTGTCTCTTGCTTTTCACAAGCTGGTTTTCTAAAGTTTGCAGTAGGTCCACCAACATCATTAATATAGCCCTTGAATTCAGGATCCAAAATCAAATTATTAGCTTCATCTAATATAGATTCATGACTTCTTGTCTGTATTATTCTTCCTTGGTGAAAAGTTAGGGCACAAAAACTACATCCGCCAAAACACCCTCTATTATTAACAAGGCTGAATTTCAATTCTTCAATTGCAGGAATTCCTCCACCCTTTTTATAAATAGGATGATAATCTCTCATATAATTTAATGAGTACACCCTATCTAATTCAGGTGTTGTAAGTGGTTTTGATGGAGGGTTTTGTATAATGTATTCATTGTCTTTATATGGTTCTACTAGTGGTCTACCCGAATATGGATCCGTATTAGTGTATTGAATATAAAAACTTTCTGCATAAAGTTTTTTACTTCCTACTATTTCCTTATATTTAGGCAGTATAACAGGCTCATATACAGATGATAAATCCTTCGCCTTATAGACTGTTCCTTCTATAAATGTAATATCCTTTACTCCTATTCCACTTTCTAAGGCTTCTGCAATCTCTACTATAGAACGTTCCCCCATCCCATAGGATAAAATGTCTGCCTGGGAATCCAATAGAATCGAACGTTTTACTCTATCACTCCAATAATCATAATGTGCCATTCTTCGCAGACTAGCTTCGATTCCACCTATTATAATTGGTGAATCTTTATATGTCTGCCTTATTAGATTACAATATACAATTGTTGCTCGGTCAGGTCTTTTTCCAATGATTCCACCTTCAGAATAGGCATCTGTTTTTCTTAGTTTCTTTGATACTGTGTAATGATTTACCATAGTATCCATATTTCCACCACTAACAAGGAAAGCAAGTTTTGGCTTTCCAAGTATGGTTATGCTTTCACTTTCTTTCCAATTAGGTTGTGAAATAATACCTACCTTGTATCCAAAGCTTTCAAGAACACGACTAATAATTGCTGGTCCAAATGAATGATGATCCACATATGCATCACCTATCACATAAACAAAATCACACTGTTCCCATCCTCTGGCTTTCATATCTTTTCTACTTATTGGTAAAAAATCTTTAATCATTTACATCTCCTATTTCTTTGTTTGCTTCAATAGTCCTTGAAGATATTATAGCATATTATTATTATATTTTTTAATATTAAACAATTCAAAGAAAGTATGAAAATAATGATGAAAAAGCGTGAATTTAATTGACAGTTTTTTATGCCTAGAGTATGATAGAGTAATGAAATATTTTAACATACATTAAAGGAGGATATTATTAAATGTCAAAATTAAGTTTAGTCATTTTAGCAATTATCTTGGCGCTAGTTTTTGCCGCTTTCAACTTTGTTTTAGTTAAGAAGCTGGATGAAGGTACAGATAAAATGAAAGAAATCGCTGAGGCAATTCGCGTTGGCTCAAATGCATTTATAAGTTATGAATATAAGGTGCTTTACCTAGTTGTTATAGTTGTAACAATTATCATGGTATTAGTTACTAGTTGGACAGCGGCTATTGCCCTTGTTATAGGTTCTCTTATGAGTGGAGCTGCTGGTCTTGTTGGTATGAAAATCGCTACATATGCCAATGTACGTGTAACTAATGAAGCTCGTAATACAAAAGATATTGGTAAAACTGTTAAAGTAGCTTTTCGTGGTGGCTCTGTTATGGGCTTATGTGTTGCTGGTTTTGCACTTTTAGGTTTATTTATTGTTTATCTTGTATTTGGAGTTGGTATGGGCCAACTTGATAATCTAGATTTGTTTACTAACTGGATTGGTGTTTCTTTTATACCATTTACTATGACTTTATCTGGTTATGCTCTTGGATGTTCAATGGTAGCTATGTTTAACCGTGTAGGCGGTGGAATATATACTAAGGCTGCTGATATGGGTGCTGATTTAGTAGGTAAAACTGAAGCTCATATCCCTGAAGATGATCCACGTAATCCAGCAACTATAGCTGATAATGTTGGTGATAATGTTGGTGACGTAGCTGGTTTAGGTTCTGATTTATTAGAAAGTTTTGTTGGATCTATTGCATCCGCTATTATATTAGCTTATCATTTAATAATTTCCGCACAATTTCATGGTAGTATTATTCCTGAAGGAATGTTGTCCAAGCTTATTTTATTCCCATTAGTATTTGTTTCTGGTGGTTTAATCGCTTGTTGTCTTGGAATTGCAACTATATTATTCAAATCAAAGATGTCTAATAATCCTCATCACGATTTGAATCTTGCTACCTATATTTCATCTGGATTAACAATTATTTCTGGTTTTGTATTATCAAAAATGATGTTTGGTGGTATTGATGATCTTAGCTTTTTAAACTTTACAGCTGGATGGGCTTCACCTTGGATTGCTGCAACTATTGGTGTAGCAGCAGGAGTTATCATTGGTGCAATAGCTGAGCGTTATACATCTGCTGATTTTAAGCCTACTAGAACACTTGCACATACTGCATTAGAAGGCCCTGCTCTTACAATTACGCAAGGTTTGGCACTTGGTATGAAATCTACTATGGCTCCTAGTGTTGTACTGGCTGGTGGTATTATTCTTTCATATTATGTTTCTGGAATTTATGGTGTTTCAATGGCAGCAGTTGGTATGCTATCATTTGTAGCTGCAACAGTATCTGTTGATACTTATGGACCTATATCTGATAATGCTGGTGGTATTGCTGAAATGTCTGGATTAGATCCAGAAGTTCGAAAGATTACAGATACTCTTGATTCTGTTGGTAACACAACAGCTGCAATTGGTAAAGGATTTGCAATTGGCTCCGGAGCTCTTGCTGCTTTATCATTGATGATATCATATCTTTATTCTTATAATGAAATTGGTACTGAATTAGTTTTAAATATAATTGATCCTATGATTTTAGCAGGAGCAATTGCCGGTGGTGCATTACCATTCTTATTCTCTGGTATTCTTATTGAAGCTGTTGCAAAAGCAGCACGTAAGATGGTAGAAGAAGTTCGCCGTCAATTTAGAGAAATTCCTGGTATTTTAGATGGTACTGGAAAACCTGATTATAAAACATGTATAGAAATCTCATCTAAAGGTGCTATAAGTGAAATGAAGGTTCCTTCATTAATGGCTATTGCAGTTCCTGTAATTTCTGGATTTATTTTCGGACCTCAGTTTGTTGGTGGCCTAATTATAGGTTGTACAATAACTGGTATTATGATTGCTATCTTTACTGGTAACGCAGGTGGTGCTTGGGATAATGGTAAGAAATACATCGAAACCGGCGCTATTGAAGGTGTTGGCAAGGGAAGTCCTGCACATGATGCTGCAGTTGTTGGTGATACTGTTGGTGATCCTTTAAAGGATACTGTTGGACCTTGTATAGATATATTTATAAAGATAATGTCAACTGTTTCATTGGTTGCAGTTTCAGTATTTAGTCAATATAATTTAGCAGATTATTTATCTAAATTATTTGAAATGATATTTAAATAGACTACTTATTATAAAATTAAAAAATAACACCAGGATTATATTTTCATATAATTCTGGTGTTTTAAAATTGAAATATGTATAATTTATGACAGTATCATTTTATTGATTTCCTATTCTTCTTATCTTCATACATCAGAAAATCTAGACGCTCTAGGAACATAGAACTTTGTTTATCCTCTTGACTATAAATACTTGCACCGATACTGGCTCCTAACTCAAAAACCTCCTCTTTTTTCTTATTAAATAATTCAAATTCATTTCTTAGATATCCCACACGATTATGTAATTCTATTTCATTTTTAATTTCAAATAAGATTATGAATTCATCTCCACCGTATCTTGCAACAAACTCATTTTTATGGAAACACTTTTCTATAATAGAGGTTGCTCTTCTGAGTGCGGTATCACCAACTATATGTCCATATTGATCATTAATAAACTTAAAATCATCTAAATCAATCATTATTCCTGCAAGTTTCCTTTTCGTTGGCAAATTCTTCAGCTTTCGTTCAAGATACAAATCAAGCTCTCTCCGGTTATATAGACCTGTTAAGTAGTCTGTTTTAATAAATTGGCTTTGATGTTGACACTTAGAATAGGCCATTAAAATAGAAATAGTTGCAGCTGGTAATAACAAACTTGTTCCATAAAACATCATTTGTATTACAAATGCAATAACTGGAGGTAATGGAAATAACAACATAGACATTCTATTTCTTTTATTTATATTACTCCAGTTATATAAAGTTACAAACATACTATATATTATTAAAAGCACATACAAAACAATACCTACTATAGCTAAATCTCCCCTATGATAAAGATTATGCTTATCAATATAGAAATATCTTTTATTAATAAGAGAAGATAAAGCAAAAAATATGTTTATAGTCATAATAATTCCCATAGGTATAAAACCTTTGATCAAATATTTATTACTTTTATTAAATGAACACATAATATAGAGTGTCCATATTGCTAATGGAAGCATATTCATCATTAGTATTAGTAAATTAGAACTTAAATTTAAATAATATGACCATTTACCAGAACGGCCATTCACATACCAATTTACAGATTCAAAAAAAAGCAAGTACATTGTTGACAAGGTAAGATATTTAAATAGTCTATCCTGTACATAATAAATCTGTTCATCTACTTTTAACTTGATATATATAATCAAAAGTATAGAAAATGATACTATATACACTTGTAGTCTAAGCATTAATTCCAAAGCAATCCCTCCAAAGTATAAACTACACAATTTTTAAAAAACAACATTTATAGCCATAGCTTTATCTTTTATCTTTGTTCTTTTCATTGCATTTAATACAATTTGTCCCTTACCATTTAGTATTTCTATAAAACTTAAGGTATCCATTATTGTAATAATACCAATATCTTCAGCAGTTACACCTTCAATATTAGAGATTATTCCGACAAATGTCGTAGCTCTTATACCCTTCTTTTTTCCTATGTTAATTCGTAGTTTCATTATTTGTTTATTTAATTTAAAAGCTTTTGATTGTTTTGGTGTTGGCTTTTCTTTCATCTTTATATCAAATGCTTCTCTAGATTTTAATACTTCATCCTTAGTAGGTACTTCAATGTTTAAAATCTTAAAGCCTATATAGTCTTCAATAAAGGATAAATATCTTTCATCATATGGTGTAATTAATGATATTACTTTTCCTGAAAGTCCTGCTCTTGCAGTTCTTCCTGTTCTATGAATATATACTTCCTTATCTGGAAAAATATCATAATTAATAATAAGAGGCACACCTTCTACATCAATACCTCTTGCAACTAAGTTAGTAGCAATTAAATAACGGAATTTTCCTTTTTTGAATTTATCAATTGCTAGCATCCGATCTCTTTGCTCGAGTCCTCCATGCATTTTATCACAACTATATTTTTCTAACTTAAGGCAATCATAAACTTTATCTACTTGCTCTTTTGTATTACAAAATATTATACAAGTGTCAGGGTTTTCTACTACTGTTAAATCCAACAAAAGCGATAATTTATCTATTTCTTCTGTTTTATATTGAATATGTTCTATATTGTTTTGAACATTGTTTGTGATATCATTATTTACATCTTCCAAAACATCAATATTAATCGGTTCAAACATATATTTTAGAGATAGTTTTCTTACCTGTTCAGGCATAGTTGCAGAAAACAACATTGTAACTCTATCGGTTTTAATTTTGTTAATAATGGATTCAACCTGATCTATAAACCCCATGTTTAACATTTCATCTGCTTCGTCTATAACAAGGTAATTAATGAAGTCTATGCTTAAAGTACCTTTCTTAATATGGTCTAACACTCGCCCTGGAGTCCCAACGACTATATGTGTTTTTTGTTTTAATTCTATTTGCTGTCCTTGAAATGATTGTCCACCTAAAAGTGCCGTAGCCTTAACACGTTTATATCTTCCTATATTGGTAAAGTCTTCTTTAACCTGTATAGCCAGTTCTCTTGTTGGTGTAAGGACTAAAACTTGAGCTTTGTTAATCATCCAATCTATTTGGTGACAAATAGGTATTCCATAGGCTGCAGTCTTGCCACTTCCTGTATTAGATCTTACTATTAAATCTATTCTTTGCAATGCTAGAGGGATTACCTCCTTTTGTACTTTGGTTGGACTTATATAGCCCATATCTTTTAATGCATCTTTTATTTCATCATTTAAATTATAATTTTCGAAATCATCTTTATCCATATAACCCCTTTGTTATTAATTAGAGTCAGTAATCCATTTTAAAACTGACTTGATTTTTTCATCCCAATATTCCCAATTATGGTCACCTAGAGATTCCTCATAGGTAAAATCATAATCTATTTTTTCTAAATGTTTTTTCATAATGGTATTTGTTTCATATAGAAAATCTTCAGTCCCACAACAAAAATATAACTTTGTCAAAGGTTTCCCCGAATCCTTTAATTTACTTGCTAAGTATAATAAATCATTTTCACTATTTTTTATTTGATTTACATCTCCAAAAATATTTTTCCAAAATTGTTCCGGAATATAAGAATCTTCATTTTTACTATTAGCATTGATTATTCCATTAATATCTAATGCCCCTGATAAAGATGCCGCCATTCCAAAAGTTTCTGAAGTTGCAAGGCCAATTTTAAAGGCACCATAACCACCCATAGATAAACCAGCTACAAATGTTTCTTCTCTTTTGTCAGATAAATTATTAAATAACCTTCTACATATTTGCGGTAATTCCTCGGAAATAAAGGTAAAATATTTGTTTCCATATGCCATGTCTGTGTACCATCCAAGATGTGTAGATGGCATAACAACTGCCATGTTTAGGTTGCTAACATACCTTTCTATAGAAGTTCTTCTTTGCCAAATAGTATGGTCATCACTCATACCATGTAGCAAATATAATGTTGGGATCTTACCAGATTGACTACTAGCTTCCATCCCAATTTGCCCTTTTGTTTGTTCTGGTAAAATCACATCCATTTGCATATTCATACCTAAAACTTTTGAAAAAAAGTTTACATGTAATAATGCCATATTTTTTCTCCTTAATTAAACATATCTAATGCTTTTTTTCTTACTTCTATAAGTTTATCGCACCATTTGTCAAATTCTAAATCTTCTTTTTGACATTCAGGATGAGCTAGAATATACTTTACTGTCTCTTTGATACCTTGGTCCATTCTTATCTTAGCTACAAATTCTGGTACTAATCTTTTAAGTTTTGTGTTATCAAATGCTACAGAAGAAGCTTTATCACCTATTAATCCACCTTTTAAATCGTAATCACTACAGCTTGCTAAAAATTCTGATGAAAAATGCACTGCATTTAATTCAACTCCTAAGCCATCTGCAATAGTTTGATAAATTTGATTCCAAGTTACAGTTTCATCACTAGTAATTTGAACTGCTTCACCGATAGCATGAATATTTCCAAGTAATCCTATGAATCCTTTAGCAAAGTCGCTACTATGAGTCAGTGTCCAAAGTGAAGTTCCATCTCCATGAATAATCGCAGGCTTTCCTTCTAACATTCGTTTAAGAACTGACCAACTTCCATTTGGTCCATGTACACCTAATGGTACTGAACGCTCATCATAAGTATGACTTGGCCTTACAATTGTTATTGGAAATCCTTCATCACGATATAATTTCATTAAATAGTCTTCACAAGCAATTTTATCTCTCGAATATTGCCAATAAGGGTTTGCAAGTGGCGTTCCTTCATTAACTCTATAATCAGCTAATGGCTTTTGATAAGCTGAAGCAGAAGAAATAAAAACGAACTGTTTTGTTTTGTTTTTAAATAATCTATAATCTCTTTCTAGTTGTTCTGGTACAAATGCAATAAAATCTGCAACCACATCAAAATCTAAATCTTTAATTTTCTCTGCTACTACTTCTTCATCATTAACATCACAACGAATTTCAATATAACCTTCTGGTAAACTAATATTTCTATTTCCTCTATTTAGCAGATATAATTCATGTCCCTGGTCAATTAATTGTTTTGATATAGCTGTACTAATAGTACCAGTGCCACCAATAAATAATATTTTCATATTTCCTCCTTTTGAATCCCTAACTTTGTTAATTTGGAACTGTTTTATTCTATTATATCAATAATCCAAGAACTTATCATTACTTTTATAAATAATTAAAAAAAAGATATGCTTACGTCTTTTAAACGTTTCATATCTTTTATCATATAATTTAATTATTCTCTTCTTTGGTTTAATTATTTCATTTAAAACTTTTAATTTTTTTATGCATTTTTAGCTCTATATTTTGAAATTACATCAAATGCTATAGCTGCTAGCAATACTAAACCTTTGATTGCTTTTTGAACATTTGAATCGATTCCTCTTATTGACATACCATTGTTAAGGATACCCATGAAAACAGCTCCTATTACTACTCCTGGTACTGAACCTGCTCCACCATATGCTGATGCACCACCTATGTAACATGAGCCTATAGCATCCATTTCATAATTAGTACCAGCTGTAGGTGCCGCAGAGTTAAAGCGAGCTACACACATAAGTGCTGCAATTGCACTTAAGAATGCCATATTAACATATGACATAAATAATACTTTATTAGTATTAATACCACTTAATTTTGCTGCTTTTTCATTACCACCAACTGCATATAAATGTCGTCCTGCTACTGTTTTGGATGTAATATATGCATACACGATAACTATTACACCAATTATAACTAAAGTCATTGGGATTCCTTTATGTCTTGCAAGTGTAATGGAAAGCGTTATAATTATTGAACATATTAAAACTGCTTTTAATATAATTATATATAATTTCTCAGTTTGATATCCTTTTTTTGTTTTATTAATATAACTCATTGATTGAATAATAATATATATAAGACTAATAACAACTCCTATTAATATACATGTTATATTTAAACTTGTACCATTAAAGACATCGGGTATATAGCTGTTAAAAAGATTTAGATAATTTTCAGGAAATGGCGAGATTGTTAGTCCATCTAATATAATTAGTGCTACACCTCTCCATAATAACATACCAGCAAGTGTAACTATAAACGCTGGAATCCTTATATATGCAATCCAGAATCCTTGCCAAACACCTATTAATATTCCTGCAATAAGGCATAAAGCTATTGATAACCATATATTTAAACCTTTAGTTACAATCAATTTACCTGCTAATGCTCCTACAAGTGCAACAACTGATCCTACTGACAAATCAATATTACCTCCTGTTAATATACACATTAACATACCAACAGCAAGAACTACTACATAACCATTTTGAGATATTAGATTTGTTACATTTCCAGGAACCAATAGTATTCCATTAGTTGATATTGCGAATATAATTGTTACTACAACTAATGCAATCAACATTGTGTTTTTCTTTAATACTTCTTTTACCTTTATCATTTCCTACACTCCTTTACCTGATTTTAAAATTTGGCCCATAATATATTCTTGTGTTGCATCTTTTTTCATCACTTCACCAACCATTTGACCTTCATTCATTATATATATACGATCACACATACCGATAACCTCAGGTAGTTCAGAAGATAATAAAATAATAGATTTGCCTTGAGCAACTAAATCATTTATTATACAGTAAATTTCATATTTAGCACCAACATCAATACCCCTTGTTGGTTCATCAAGTATCATAATATCAGGATCTGTAAACATCCACTTACTTAGTAAAACTTTTTGTTGATTACCACCACTTAAATTATCGACATCTTGTTCTACAGAAGTAGCTTTAATATTCAGTTTATTTTTATATTCTTTAGCTGCTAAAACTTCTTGATCCATATCTATTACACCACGTTCACTTACTTTATCCATTTTGGCTAAAGTAGTATTTATTCTAATAGGATTAGATAAAATTAATCCATCACCTTTTCTGTCCTCAGTTATATATGCTATTTTCTTATCTATTGCTTGTTTTACATTATTTAATTTTATTTCTTCACCATGAATCAGTAATTTCCCTTTGATATTAGTACCATAGCTTTTACCAAAAATACTAAGAGCTAGTTCAGTTCTTCCTGCACCCATTAATCCAGCTACACCAATAACCTCGCCTTTTTTAATATGTAACGATACATTCTTTACTACTTTTCTTCCACTATATAATGGATGATCTACATTCCAATCTATAATTTCTAAGCTTGTCTCTCCTATTTTAACGCCTTCTCTTTTTGGAAAACGATCTGTTAATGCACGGCCAACCATACCATTAATTATTCGTTCTTCACTTACCTCATCCGTTTTATTGTCTAATGTTTCTATTGTCGCGCCATCGCGCAATATAGTTATTTTGTCTGCAACATAAGATATTTCATTTAATTTATGAGATATAATAATTGAAGTCATGCCTTCTTTTTTAAATTGTAACAATAAATCTAATAGTTTTTTTGAATCCGTTTCATTTAATGATGCTGTTGGTTCATCAAGAATTAGTAGTTTTACATTTTTAGCTAAGGCTTTTGCAACCTCTACTAATTGTTGTTTACCAACACCAATATCTTTTATTAATGTTCTTGATGATTCATTAAGTCCTACTGTTTTAAGTATTTTACTAGCTTGATTATAGGTTTCTTCCCAGCTAATACTTAACTTAGAACCTCTTTCATTACCAAGAAACATATTTTCTCCTATAGACATATATGGCACTAAAGCCAATTCCTGATGTATAATTACAATGCCTTTTGATTCACTATCACGAATCTCATTAAATTTACATTCTTCTTCTTCATACAATATCTTTCCTTCATAGCTACCGTAAGGATGTACTCCACTTAACACTTTCATAAGAGTTGATTTACCAGCACCATTTTCACCTACTATGGCATGGATTTCACCCTCTTCTACTTGAAGATTAACATTGTCAAGTGCTTTAACTCCCGGAAAAGTTTTTGTTATTTTTTTCATTTCCAATAACAACTTAGCCAATTAAGTCCCTCCTAATCTTTAATAAATAGGCGAGTAATATGCATACTACTCGCCTGTTCATTAATTAAAACTTTTCTTAGTTATTAATTATAACAGATGATATAGTTATAATTTTATTATTTTAATTGATCTGCTGTATAATATCCTGAATCAATAAGTAATTTTTCATAATTTGACGCATCAGCAAATACTGGTTCACATAGGAAAGTAGGAATAATTCCTGTTCCATTATCATAAGTTTTGTTGTCATTTACTGGAACTGTTTCACCTTTAATAATTGCAGAAACCATTGTAACAACTTGAGCTGCAAGTGTACGAGTGTCTTTAAATATTGACATGGATTGTGTACCTGCTAAGATGTTTTTAACTGATGTAATATCACAGTCTTGGCCTGTTAGAACTGGGAAATCATTTCCTGAGAATCCAGCGCCTACTAAAGCATTTGTTATACCAATTGCACAAGAGTCATTAGAAGATAATACTACATCTAATTTTGTTCCATCTGCATAATTAGCAGTTATTAAGTTTTCCATACGTTTTTGTGCTTCTTCTGTAGACCAGTTTAATGTAGCAACTTCTTCAAAAGCTTTTTGGCCTGATAATACTACTAATTTACCAGAGTCGATATATGGGTTTAAGATATCCATTGCACCACCATAGAAGAATCGTGCATTATTATCATCAGGAGATCCTGTGAAAATTTCAAGATTAAAAGGTCCAGCTGCATTTTTAAGATCTAGTTTGTCTACTATGTATTGGCCTTGAATAGTTCCAACCATATAGTTATCAAATGTAGCATAATATGAAACTGCATCTGTATCCATGATTAATCGATCATAAGCGATTACAGGTATTTTTTTAGTTTTTGCTTCTTTTAAAACTGTACCTAATGATCCACCATCGATTGAAGCGATAACGATTGCCTCACAACCACTTGTTATCATGTTTTCAATTTGAGAAACTTGAGTTGCAATATCATTGTTAGCATATTGAAGGTCTACTACGTAGCCAGCAGCCTCTAGTTCTTTTTTCATGTTTTCACCATCTTGGTTCCAACGTTGTAAATCTTTTGTAGGCATAGCTACACCAACTTTTTTACCGCCTTTTGATGAATTCTCTTTTTTCTTACATCCTACTAATAAAGTAGAAACCATTAAAACAGCAATAAGTAAAGCAAATAATTTTTTCTTCATAATATATCCTCCCTAAAATTTTACTTTGTTACAATTAAATAATAGCATATATTGGGTAGGATTAGATTGCAATGTGCTATACAATATTGTTTATCTATTAAACTCTTTTGTAACTTTATTCTTATATTTAATAGGATAACAATTTAATGCTATGTATTTAGCAATATCTTATAGTTTCTTTATCAATTAACTGTTCATATAAAATTTTAAGATTCTGGAACATATAAGTACACATCTTCTTTTTGTTGAAAGCCGCCACCAATAATTACATCATCTATATTATCTATATTAACAGCTACAGGTTCTAATCTTACATAGGGAACATCAAATTTACCGTCATTTATTAATTCATACACTTTAATATCTTCATGTTTCCCAAGCTTTACAGCATATTCAGCGGCTTTTTTTGCCAGTTCATCAACTGGTTTATAGACTGTCATAGTTTGTGTACCTTCAACAATTCTTTGACAAGCTGCAAGGTCTGCATCCTGACCTGTTACCACAACTTTACCTGCTAATCTATTTTCCGAAAGAGCCCTCACTGCTTGACTAGCTAGATTATCATTACCACATAGAACTCCATTAATATCTTCATTTATAAGAAGTGCCTCATTAATAGCTCTAAATGCTTCTTCTGCCAACCAATTTTCTGCGTATAAAGAATAAACTATATTAAACCCTTTATCTACTATGGCATCAGAAAAACCTTCCTCTACTAATTTAACATTATTATCAGATGGGGATCCAAAAATAGTAACAATGTTACCACCATTGGGAATGTTTTCGGCTAGTGACTCGCCCATAATTTTTCCTACTTCTTCATTATCAAATGATATGTATAGATCAACATTTGTATTAATAAGCAATCTATCATATGCTATTACCTTAATACCTTCATTTTTTGCTCTTAATAATACATCTTTACAATTCTCTGAATCTACAGCAATAATAACGATTACATCCATGTTTTCCTGTATGAAGTATTCAATTTGTGCTTTTTGTTCTTCTGGATTACCATTAGCATTTTGAACATTTACATCTGCTCCTAGTTCAATTGCAGTAGAAACGAATACATCTCTATCACGTTGCCATCTTTCAATTACAAAGGAATCAAAGGATAGCCCTATCTTTATCTTTTGATCTTCAACATTGACTACATCAA
>DUQJ01000049.1 GCA_012837865.1 Clostridiales bacterium
ATTATATATCATTTACTTATATATTTGTTTATGATATTATAATTATTACTTATTCTATTGTATTTTAAACAAGTATTTTATTTTTAAAAGAGAAAGGTGTTTAATATGAATAAAATTTTTAAAAAATTAAGTATATACCTTGATAAAGCTATGGCATTTGAAACAGCTAGTACTCTATTTAGCTGGGATGAAGAGACACTTGCACCTAAAGATGCTTCAAAATTAACATCGAAAGTTCTCGGGATATTAGCAGATAGCTATTTTAATATTTTAATAAATGATGATGTTAAATCATTAATGAAGAAATTACAAGAACCATCCGTGCAACTTACACTAACTTATACAGAAAAATCAATTGTTAAAGAATTAGAAAAAACTTATGAAACATTGGAGCATATTCCTCCTAATGAATATCGTCAATACCATGAACTACTAGCAGTATCAGGTAGGAAATGGTCTCAAGCCAAAAAAGATAATAATTACAAGGATTTCGCTCCGGTTTTAGAACAAATTATTGACACCCAAAAGAAATTTGCAGGTTATAGAGCAAATGCAAGAGAAGAAACTCCAAATTTATATGATGTTTTGTTAAATGATTATGAAGAAGGTTTTAATATTGCTAAATTAGATGGCTTTTTCGATCTTATTAAATCAGAGATTGTTCCCCTATTAAAACAGGTGACTGAAAAACAAAATGATATTAATAAGGATTTCAATTTTCTATCTTATGATATTGATAAACAAAAAGAATTTAGTAAGTTTATAAGTGAATATGTGGGATTTGATTTTAATAAGGGTGTTATCGCTGAAAGTGCGCATCCATTTACAACAAATTTGCATAACCACGATGTTAGAATTACAACACATTATAATGAAAACAATCTAGAAAGTGCTATATTCTCTACAATACATGAAGCTGGTCATGCAGTATATGAGATGAATATTGCAGATGAGTTAACACAAACTCTTGTTGGCCACGGCGCCTCAATGGGAATTCATGAATCCCAATCACGTTTTTTTGAAAATATAATAGGCAGGGATATTGCTTTCTGGCAACCTATATATGATAAATTAATCAATACTTTTCCCGAACAATTACAAAATATAGATCTTGAATATTTTATAAAAGCTATTAATAAGGCTGAGCCAAGCTTAATCAGAACTGAAGCTGACGAGTTATCCTATTCTTTACATGTTCTTATTAGGTATGAAATCGAAAAAATGATTTTTAATAATGAAGTAAGAGTTGAAGTTCTACCAGATTTATGGAATGAAAAGTATGAAGAATATATGGGAATTAAACCAAGTAATGATACCGAAGGTGTACTTCAAGATACACATTGGGCTTTAGGTAGCTTTGGTTATTTTCCATCATATGCTATAGGTAGTGCAATTGCTGCTCAAATATATTATTATATAAAAGAACAAATTCCCTTTGATATACATTTGAAGGAAGGTGATTTATCACCAATTATTAGCTTTCTAAATGATAATATTCATAAATTCGGAAAAACTAAAACAACAGATCAATTTCTATTCGATATGATGGGTGAAGAATTTAATGCAGAATATTATATCAAATATCTTAAAGAAAAATATAATAAGTTATACAATTTATAGCTCTAATAAAAAAGCCATTATTATTAATGGCTTTTTAAAATTACTTGCATTATTATTAGTTGTTTTGTATAATATTACAAACAAATATAAAGAAGGGTGGTTTTACTTATGAAGTTATGGGGAGGACGATTTACTAAAGAAACTAATGAATTAGTACATTCATTTAATGCTTCTTTGTCTTTTGACCAAATACTATATAAACATGATATTCAAGGAAGTATTGCACATGTAACAATGTTAGCAAAACAACAGATTATTAAAGATGATGAAAAGGATATTATTATAAAAGGGTTAGAATCTATCAAATTAGATATAGATAATGGTAAATTATTATTTGATTTATCACATGAAGACATACATAGTTTTATAGAATCAAATCTAATTAAAAGAGTTGGAAATGTAGGAAAGAAGCTACATACAGGTAGAAGCAGGAATGACCAAGTTGCATTAGATATGAAACTATATATACGAGATGAAATCTCAAATATTTCAAATATATTATATAATCTTTTAAAAGTTATTAATGAGATGATGGAAATGCATATTAATACAACCATGCCCGGCTTTACTCATTTACAAAAAGCACAGCCAACAACATTGGCACATCACCTTGGTGCATATTTTGAAATGTTTAAGCGAGATTCTATTCGTTTAGATAACATTAAAAATCTTATGAATTTATGTCCATTAGGTTCTGGTGCTTTAGCTGGAACTACATATCCTCTTGATAGGGATTTAACAGCTGAGCTTTTAGGTTTTGATGGTCCAACTCTTAATAGTATGGATAGCGTTTCAGATAGAGATTATTTAATAGAGCTTTTAAGTGGAATTTCAACAATTATGATGCATTTAAGTAGATTCTGTGAAGAAATTATAATATGGAACAGTGATGAATATAAATTCATCGAACTTGATGACAGTTATTCAACTGGTTCAAGTATAATGCCACAGAAAAAAAATCCTGATATAGCAGAATTAATTAGAGGTAAAACTGGTAGGGTTTATGGTTCTTTAATGGCATTATTAACTACAATGAAAAGCTTGCCACTAGCATATAACAAAGATATGCAAGAAGACAAGGAACTAACATTTGATGCTATTGATACAGTAAAGTTAAGCCTAATATTATTTACTGATATGATAAAAACAACTAAGTTTAATACCGATGTACTTAAGAAAAGTGCAGCCTCAGGCTTTACAAATGCAACTGATGTAGCCGATTACCTTGTTGTAAAAGGAATTCCATTTAGAGATGCACATGGTATAGTAGGAAGTTTAGTCCTGTATTGCATTGATAAAAACATACATTTAGATGATTTGAGCCTTGAAGAATTCAAAGATTTTAGTGATGTAATTGAGGATGATATTTACCTTGCCATTTCTTTAGATACATGTGTTAACAAAAGAAAAACTATTGGAGCTCCATCCCATGAAGCTATGACTAATATTATAAAATCAAACAAAACTTTTTTAATAAAATAACATAAAAATTAAAGCACTTCTATATTTTAAATATAGTTGTGCTTTTTTATCACTTTTATTTAATTCTTGAATAATAGAATAAATATTGCTGAGCAAATCCACCATAACTTCCAAACTTCTCTTCAGCGAATTTTTGTATAATATCAAGTTTTGTTTCTTTCTTAAAATATATTTCTTCCATAATTCTTTTTATCCAGACATCTATTGGAAATGCTTCTTTTCTGCCAAGCCCAAATAGCATAACGCAATTTGACACTTTGACACCTACCCCTTTAATCGTACAGAGTTCATTTAGAATTTCTTCGTTTGATAAGGTTAATAAATCCTTTTCATTAATTAAACCACTTTTTACTTTTTCACATGCATCGACTAAGTACTTTGCTCTAAAACCAGCTTTAGATTCTCTAAACTCCTCTTCTGTTACTTGGCTCAATCTTTCCATTGTAGGAAATGCATAATTATCATCACTAAGCTCTTCTCCATACTTAATTGCCAAATTATTAATAACTTGCTTAATTTGAGGTATTTGTTTGTTTTGAGATATTATAAAAGATATTAATGTTTCAAAAAAATCTTGATTTAATATCCTTATTCCGGAACCAGCCTCTATTATTTCTTTCATTTTAGGCTCTCTAGAAATTATATAATCTTTGATTTCACTATAATCTCTATCTAAATCAAAGTATTCTATCCAATTCTTTTCTTCTTCTTTGCTAATATTATAAAAAATCAGATTGTCATCCTCTTGTTTTACTTCTAAAGCTTTATCTTTTGCATTTACAATATAGTGATTATCACTATATTTCTTAAATCTAAAACACTGACCACATTCAAGTGTTTGTTCCAGGTTAAAATCTTTTACTTTTACAATACTATTCATCATCTTTTTTTTCATCTTTATTTTTTATTATTCTCACTTTATCTATACGGTTTTTATCCTTGGCAACAACTATATATCTTGCTATATTATCTGTTGCTGATTCATTTAAATCAGGTATATGGTCTAGCAGATATATGAGATGGCCTGCTATGGAATCGTAGTCATTTGTGTTAATATTAAGTTTTAATCTTTCATTAATATCATCAATTTTTGTATTGCCATCTACAACAAACTCTAATTCAGAGATTACTTGAATTGAATCAACTTCATCTTCATCATATTCATCTCTTATTTCTCCTACAATTTCTTCTAACAAATCCTCTAGAGTTATTAATCCTGCAGTAGCTCCATATTCATCAAGAACAATTGCTATTGATAAAGAGGCCTTCCTCATTTCTATTAAAAGTTCAGATGTCTTTTTATATTCATATGTGTAATATGGCTCTCTAACTATATCTAAAAGATTAAAACTATCAATTTCACCTTGATAGAAGAATAAATCTTTTAAATTAACTACACCTATTATATTGTCCCTTGATTCAGAAAACACAGGCATTCTAGTATATTTATCTTCATGAAAAGCCTCAACAAGTTCATCATATGTTGAATTAGCATTTGCAAAAGACATATCAATTCTAGGAACCATTACATCTTTAGCAAGCGAATCACCAAAGTCTACCACATTTGTTATCATTCTTCTTTCTTCACTTTCAATAATGCCTTCTTCATGACTAAAATCAACTATTGTTCTCAGTTCATTTTCAGTAAAAGATGAAACTTTTTCATTTGGATCTAAAGGCAATAAATACATTATGCCATTTCTAATCGAGTCAAAAAATATAATTATAGGCGTTAGTAATTTTGATATAATATATATTACCAAGGCAAAAGATAAGACAATCTTTTCCCAGTATATTAACGCGATAGCTTTAGGCGTAATTTCACTAAATATTAAAATTAAAAATGTTATAATAATTGTTGCTATCGCTACTCCCGCATTACCAAAATGAGAGACTGCAACAAATGATGTAAATGACGATGCAGATATGTTTACTACATTGTTGCAAATTAATATTGCACTTATCATCTTTTGCGGGCTTTCTAAAAGCTTTAAAGCCATTTTAGAGCCTTTAACATTGTTCTCCGCTAAACTCTTTATTTTTAATACATTGGCGGATGAAAACGCCGTTTCAGCAGCAGAAAAAATTGCCGATAAAATCAATAGGAAAATCAATATAAATATATGTGTAACCATAGCCGAATTCAATGAACCATCTCCTTGGTAAATCTATTTGTTTGTTTTCTTAAGTACTCTTGTTATTTCAGCAATATACAAAACATGATAATCTTCATTTGAGTACCATGAATCTTTTATACTATCCAGAATAAATGATTCTGGATTAATTGCTTCTTTGTATAAATTTTTACAAAAGAACACTACCCTTGACTCGTCTATAAAAGGTACATCACTCGAGTAATTAACACTCATCTTAGCTTTTTTAATTTTATCTTCTGTCCTACCAGATACTGTTCCTAAATAACTTAATGCCTCTTTATATTCATCATCGAAAAAGCTCAATGAAAAAGCATCTTCTCTATCCAAAAACTCTTTAGTATATCTTTGTGGTCGAACAACTATAAAGGCAACATGTTTACCCCACATTTCACCAAAGCCTCCCCATGATGCAGTCATTGTATTAACTTTGTCTTTATTTCCTGCTGTAATTAGCATCCAATCTCTACTTAACAATTTAAATGGATTCATACTAAATTGATGTGGAACAATTTCTTTAAACATATTATAATCTCCTTTTTCAAAATTAAAATCATATACTCTTTATTATATTCTAATTGTTGAATTTATTCAAGAATTCTGAATTTATTCACATTCTAATTTTAATTTCATATAATTAAGTAATAATATAAATCAATGGAGCTAATATGAAAATTCACATAGTGCAACAAAACGATACTATAGAATCAATTGCAAAGCTATATAACGTTTCTCCAAATAGAATTATAATTGATAACGAATTAACCACTCCAAACTTATTAGCCATTGGACAAAGCATAGTTATACTATTTCCTGATATTATTCATATAGTAAAACCCGGTGATACCCTTACAGGTATATCGGCTACTTATAATGTTGATGATTTACAGATCTTAAGAAACAATCCCATTATAGGTCAGACAGAAGTTTTGTTTCCTGGACAAGAATTAGTAATAACATATATGCCTACAAATGAACCTAATAATGGAAAAATAGCAGATGTAGAGTTAAATGGTTATGCTTATCCCTTCATAGACAAAGCAGTATTTAGAAAAACATTGCCTTTCTTAACTTATTTGTCTATATTTACTTACGGTTTTACTCCAGAAGGAGAACTAATTGCACCAGTTCCTAGTGATGATGAATTAATAACTATTGCATTGAAATATAAAGTTGCTCCAATTATGGTTTTAGCTCCAATGTCACCAGAAGGCGATTTTAGCAATGTATTAGCTAGTGCTATGCTAAATAACCCTAACGCTGTTAATAATCTTATTGAGAATATTATATTAAATATTAAAAATAAAAATTATTTCGGTGTAGATATTGATTTTGAATTCGTATTAGCAAAAGATAAAGATTTGTTTATAGATTTTATAGCTAAAACAAGCGCAAGGTTGCGTTCAGAGGGTTTTATAACTATGGCTGCATTAGCCCCAAAAAGTTATGCAACCCAACCTGGACTTTTATACGAAGCACATGATTATGAACAAATTGGTGCATTAGTTGATAGAGCTCTTTTAATGACATATGAATGGGGCTATGCAATACTCCGTCTAAGATGATGGTCATATTGCCAGTTCATTTATTTTCATCTGTTAAATCGCACCTTTTCTGCCTACTTAAGTAGTTTAATATTTTCTTTGAAATTCTTTCTAGTGTTTCTGTAGTTTCATTTGTATCCTTGCAGTAATCATCATAAAACTCAATAATTGTACTATCTTTTTTATAAGCTTTTATTAACAAAAAAATCACTCCCTTTTTATATTATATGACAAATTGATTGTACATATTTCAATTTCAAAGAGTGATTTGTTTGATATCTTTTAATATTGTTTCTAATTATTCTTATTAGGTTCAGAAACTTCTATTTGCTCCCTTTTCACTTCCATATCGCAAGTAGGGCAATAGTAACTGTGTATAATCTTGTTTCCACATTCAATGTGATTTAATTGTTTGTAACACTTTTCAAGGTGTTTCTCACCCCAAATAATCAAACTATTAAAAACATCTACTAAATCCATTCCGCTTTCTGTTAAATTATACTCATATCTCGGTGGATGCTTGCTATATAGCTTAGTAACTACTATTCCGTCTGCTTCAAGTGATTTTAGCCTATTAGATAAGAGATTAGTAGGTATCTTATCTAAGCCATCTAATATTTCTTTAAAAGTATATTTACCCTTCATTATTTGACGAAGTATTAAAAGCGTCCACTTGTCTCCGATAATATTAAGTGTTTGTGCAATATTACATGGAATTTCATAAGGATTTTTCATCAAAGCATATTCACCTCGCTATTCTTTAGTATAATCTAATGTTTGATTTATAACACTAATCATCATATCTTTTGTCAACATTCCTGGTACATAACCTAATACATTGCCTCTCATATCTATTAGGAATGTAGTTGGAAATGATGAAATAGAGTATTCACTAAACACTCTTCCTGTTTCATCAAAAACCGTAGGGAATGTGTAGTTGTTATCTTCAAGGAATTTTATAATATCTTCTTTCTTTTCATCTTGGTTATGAGGATACTCTTTACTCTTAGGATTGGCTACACCAAGTATAACAACATCATCTTTATTTAAATTATATTCATTGTAAAGTTCTTCTATATGTGGCATTTCTTTTTTACAAGGTGGGCACCAAGAAGCCCAGAAGTTCAGGAATACTACCTTTCCTTTGTAATCAGAAAGTTTATGTTCATTTCCATATTGGTCCATTAAAGTAAAATCTATAGCAGGCATTAACTGGGGATCCTCTGTATTTGATGCTTCATTATCTTTAGACTCAGAATTTGTATCCTCATCTATGTTTTCATCTATATCTCCATCTATATTCTCATCTATGTTTTCATCTAAATCCTCATTCAACTGGCTGTCATATTTTTCATTTTTAAATGATAATTTATTCAAATAAGATGAAACACCATTCATCCATCCAGTGAAAGTCATGATTCCAATAATAACAAGGATAATACCACCTAATTTAATTGTATATTTAACTATATTCTTTTTGTCTTTTAAGAATTTTAAAACCTGTACTGTAAATAATCCTAATACTAAGAATGGTATCACAAAACCTAACGCGTAAACTAATACAAGCATATTTCCTATAAATGCAGTCTTGGCTCCTGATGCTAAAATTAATACAGAAGTAAGCGCTGGACCTACACATGGTGTCCATGCAAAACTAAATGTAAATCCCATTATTAATGCCATTATAGGATTAACTTTCTTATCTGTAAAGTTTATATTGATTTTTTTCTCACTTTGTAAAAAATTTAGATCAAATATTCCTAATTGGAATAATCCCAACATAATAATTATAATTCCACCTATTCTTGTGAATAGCATTTTGTTTGTATTAAAAAACTTTCCTATTGTTGAAAATGTCATCCCCAAAATGAAAAAGGCAAATGATATCCCAATTACAAAGAAAATCGTATGCTTAAATACAACCTTTCTGTCGTAAACAACATTTCCATCCTCTCCCACTTCATTGGTGCTACCAGCTAAATAACTCATATATACAGGTATTAGAGGCAATACACAAGGTGCGAAAAATGATATTAAACCTTGGAAAAACACTAATATAAAACTTATATTTTCTTTATTAACAATGTCATTAAACATATGATTCCTCCTTAATATTTTTTATAATATTAACATGGTGACTTTACTTTGTCAAGTCACTTCACAAAGTAAACACACTTTTAATATTAAGATTCATATTTTGAAACGAAATCAAGAATTATTTGTATATTAATAAAGATTATATTTAAATGATAATTATAGATTAAATCCAACTCATCATTATCAGAAGTTTCGCCTGCAGGTACTTCCTTTCCAAAATACTCCTTTAGAAATCTTCTATTTTCTTCATTAATATTGGTTGCTTTTTTTATTTCATTTAAAACTGCCAAATGGTTTTGTATAATTTCAAATGAGTTAAATACATTACGATATTTATTAGTGTTACCCTTTTTCCCAATATGATATCTCATATCTTCTAAAAGTATTTTATATTTTTCTTCTAAAGCCGTAAATTCATTTTTTAAATAATCAAAATCTTCAAAATTCCCCGTCCAAATTAGTTCTTTAAGTATAGATCTTGTTTTTATATAAATTAGATTAATTCTTTGTATTATATTCTCTTCTGTTCTAGGTGGCCGTATAAAGAAATTTATAGCTGTTCCAACTATGACACCAACAAGAGTATCTAAGGTTCTATTAAAAGCATAGTTAAATTGATTGCCCTCTCCATAGCCAGTAACAATAACAAGAAAAACTACCATCGCCATTCTAACAGCTTTTTCCCATCCAAAAAAATTACATATACTTATTATTATTATTAAACCTACTGCAATAAGCAGATAATTACCAGGGGCAATGTAAGATGCTATCAATCCTATAAGTCCACCAAGTATAGTTCCAAACATTCTATTTTTGCCCGTAACGAAAGATTCAGATACGAAACTTTCCATAATCATTATTGCAGCTACACCAGCAAGTATGGGGCTATTTAAACCAACTATATTAGCAATAATTAATGTTAATATCACAGCAAACACTGTTTTTATTGTACGCATACCAATTTTCGCTCTATTCATTTTAAAACCCAACCTTTTATATATTTCATTTATTGTTATTAAAAATACGCCCCTGTATCCAACAGGAACGGTTAACAATAGACCATTTTACACAGAATAATATCACATTTAAAATCATATTATATCATATAGAATAGCAAACTATCAATACAAAATATAATTAATGCTATAAGTAAAGGATGTTCATGATATGTCAAAATATGTTCTCTACCTTAGAAAATCTAGAGAAGATGAAAATGCAGAATCACGAGGTGAAGGCGAAACACTTGCCAGACATGAAAAGACTTTATTAGCCTTAGCCTCAAAATCTAGTTTTAAGATAAACGCCATCTATAAGGAACTCGTATCCGGAGAGACTATATCCTCACGCC
>DUQJ01000050.1 GCA_012837865.1 Clostridiales bacterium
GGTAGCCCAATTCTTAGCAAAAGCCTAGATAACCAAACATTGAGTATGCTAGGATTTATTAATTTCTCAGATTATTATTCGAAAGTCTGTGTAAACTAAGGAACCGCCGTATACCGAACGGTACGTATGGTGGTGTGGGAGGTCGGGAAAATTAATTAATTTTCCCTCCTACCCGATAATTAATACATAATTGCTTATACAAATGAATAGGATATGACAAAGGTATATATCCTGTGCCTATAAAGAAGGAGGGTTATTTGTGGAGTTAAAAATGAAGAATATCTACATGAATAAATTAAAATGTAAAAGCAATTTACAACTAACATTGGATGACGATTTTAATGTTCCTGATATTAAACCGGACATTGAAATTATAATTAAAGAACAGGGAAATGTTATTATTGAAGATATAAAGTCTATGAATGGTAAACTATCTGTAAAAGGGGTAGTTGCATTTAACATATTATATCTTAGTGAGGAAGAAAAAAATCCAATACATAATATTACCGGCACAATTCCATTTGATGAAATAATAAATGTGAAAGAGGGTTGCATAAGTGATGATCCACTTATAAAATGTACATTAAATGATTTATCAACAACTTTAATTAACTCTAGAAAAATGAGAGTAAATGCAATTATTAATTTAGACTTATCAGTTGAAGAAATTGCAGATCAAGAGATAGCAATAGGTATGGAAATAGAAGATGATGTACAATTTATTAACAAAAGAATAGAAATTACAGAGTTAATAATAAATAAAAAAGATACTTATAGAATAAAAGAAGACCTACAAATACCTACTAGTAAAGAGAATGTATTTGAACTTTTATATAGTGAGATCAGTGCAAATGCAGTGGATATAAGATTGCTTGAAGATAAGTTCAGCATAAAGGGTGAAATTCCCGTATTTATAATTTATAAAAGTGATAATGAAGAAAGCCCATTAAATTATTATGAAACTGTAGTATCATTCAGTGGCATTGTTGAATGTGCTGGTTGTAATGAAGAAATGATTGAAGATATTAGTTGGATAATAACTTCCAAGCTTGTAAATATACGAGAGGATCTTGATGGAGAAGATAGAGTTATTGATATAGAAGTAATAATGGGGTTGAATGTTAAAGTTTATGAAGTTGAGGAACCAGAAATACTTCATGATATATATTGCCCGGACAAAGAGATAATACCTATATATAGGGAAGCGAATTATGAGAATATAATTATTAAAAACAATAGTAAGCATAGAGTAAATGATAGAATTAAAGTTCCAAGTAAGCAACCAAGTATACTACAAATATGTAATGCTAACAGTGAAGTTAAGATTGATGATATAAGCATAGGAGACAATGAATTAACAGTTGAAGGTGTAATTGATGTAAGCATATTATATGTTTCAGAAGATGATTCAAAACCTATTAACTCACTTCAAGGTATGGTGCCATTTACCCAATCAGTTGAGGTGAAGGGTATAAATGAGGACAGCAAATATGATATTAGACCAAGTGTGGATCAATTATCAGTTATAGTTATGGATAGTGATGAAGTTGAAATTAAAGCAATAATTAATTTAAATACAATAGCATTTGAGAATGTTAAAGAACTTGTAATAACAGATGTTGAGATTAATGAATTAGATGTAAAAAAACTTCAAGCAATTCCTGGCTTAGTTGCTTATGTTGTTAAAGAAAATGACTCCTTATGGGATATAGCAAAAAATAACTACACAACTATAGATTTGATTAAAGAATTAAATAATATAGAAGAAGATAATATATCAGCAGGTGATAAAATCCTAATTATGAAGAAAACATTGACTATAGCATAATTTAAAACTAAAGGAAACACAGCAATATGACGATATTATCAATGTAAACTAAGTCATATGTTTTCAAGGAGGGATAAAATGAACATAAGAGAAGTTTCTAATAATAATATTATAGATATTAAACTTAATGAAAAAGCGAATATCGAAAATAAAACTAAAAATGAAACCCAAGGATTTAAATCAGAAGCTGCAGTATATACTAAGTCAGCAAATTCAAATCGAGTTGATTCAGAGATTATAGACAAATTAAAAGCAGAGTCTGAAAATAGAGCGAATTCATTAAGGGAAATGGTAGAGAAGTCACTTTTAAAACAAGGTGAGAAATATAATAGTTCAATGAATATATATCATTTAATTAGAGATGGTAAGGTTAAAGTGGATCCAGAAACTCGAGCACAGGCACAAAAGGACATTGAACCTGGTGGTTATTGGAGCGTGGAAGAAACATCTAATCGCTTAGTAGCTTTTGCTAAGGCTATAGCAGGAAATGACCCTCAACAGGCAGATAAGATGATAAGGGCAATAGAAAAAGGTTTTGATATGGCGACTAAAGCATGGGGAGCTAAATTACCGCAGATATCCCATGATACATTAGCTGCTACAAAGGAAAAGCTGCAAGACTGGAGAAATTCAATTAAAGAATAATATATATTTAAGAACGCCCACTAAACATTATTTAGTGGGCGTTCTATATTAAGGCCAATAAGGCTTGCTTAAAAAAACATCCATATGTTTTAGACTTGATTTTAATGTATTATATGAGTTTAAAGCAAGGTCATAGTTATCAAAAACACCATAAACGCTGGGACCACTTCCACTCATAATAGATGCTATTGCATTTTGCTTTAAAAGCTTTTCTTTTATTTGTTGAATTACAGGATATCTTTTAATAGTGACATTTTCTAAGATGTTATCCATATGATTGGAAATTGCGCAGAGGTCATTATTATTAATGGCCTCTATTATCATCTTGATGTTAGGATGGTTGGTTTTGTCGTTTAATACTAGGTTACCATACACATACTTGGTTGATACGCTTATAGGTGGCTTAACGAGTACTATGTAGCAATCAGGAAAAGGCTTTAATGGAGTTAGTTTTTCTCCTATACCCTCAGATAATGCTGTTCCTTTTAAAATACAATAGGGAACATCCGCGCCAATCTTAACACCAAGCTCCATTAAATCAGATGCAGACAAATTACATTTATATAAATGGTTTAGACCTAATAATGTTGCTGCAGCATCTGCACTGCCACCGGCAAGTCCAGCTGAAACGGGTATGTTCTTTTTAATGTTAATATTAATACCACCACTTATGTCAAGCTCATTAAAAAAGAGTTCTGCTGCTTTATAAACAATATTCCTGCTATCATTTGGTAAAAAGAATAAATTTGTTTTAATATTAATAGTAGATTTATTATTTTTATTAATATTAATTTTGTCATACATATCTATTGTTTGCATAATCATAGATACATCATGATAACCATCTGGTCTTTTTCTTAAAACATCTAAACCTATATTGATTTTGGCATATGCATTAACGTTAATATAGTCCATACAAACCTCCTTAAGTATATAAGAAAGATTGTACCATGTTGTATAGTTCATATCAAATAGTTATTTGAATAGGCTCAAAAATTTACTCCATATTTTAAATTTATATTTTACATCCATTTTACTGTTTTTTAAACTTGAAAATTCTTCATCGCTAAGGATATATTTTAGTTTATCTTCAGAGTCCTTTGGAACAACGCTGTAGGTTTCGTCAACAAGGCATAGTGGTGGAAACATTACACACCACCAATTTTTGCCGTCAGCATTTCCGATATTAACTTTTAATGACTCATATACACCTGCAGGGAAAGTAAAATTGCCATAGGATTTTACTGGGAAATATGAAGAATCTAATAATACATTAACACTGTAGTCATATCCACTTTCATATACAATTTTACTTGCAGTCTCATTTATTAAAGGGATTAAATCCTGTAAAGTATTCCTTGCGTCATCAATATTATCAATATTAATTAGATATGGTGTTAGAGTTTTATTAAGCTCAGTTTTAATTTTCAACTTTAAAGCTTGATCATAATCATAATCGCTATTAGCTATTACATGAAATCTGATTATTTTATTTGATATATTCTCTTGAATTGGAACTGCTTTTAAATTGCTACTATGTACAAATACGCTAGTCATAAAGAGCACAAATACAATTATAAAATTAATATAGTTTAAAATATAGTTTTTAATATTATTATACATATTTCCTCCTAAATTAAAACAAATAGAAAATCAAGGGCCTTATATGGTAATTGTTGACAGAATAAAGAGACTTATACAAGAAAGGTTGAAGAATAATATAATCCTTGAAGATAGGAAAGATTGATAGTACAATAGGAAAGGTATATTATAAGTTTAATAAATGAATTATGGAGGCTGATGTGATGTCTAGTAAAGCTCCAATTGGTGTTTTTGATTCTGGTGTAGGTGGCTTAACAGTTGCCAAAGAAATTATAAAACAGATACCAAATGAAGATATTATATATTTTGGTGATACTGCAAGGGTGCCATATGGAAACAAATCAAAAGATACAATTATAAATTATACAAGGCAAATAGTAAGATTTTTAATGTCTAAGGATGTTAAGGCGATTGTAATAGCTTGCAATACTGCAAGTGCATTTGCATTAGATATTATTAAAAATGAGATAGATATTCCAATTATAGGTGTTGTTAATCCTGGTGCAAAAGTTGCAGTTTCAACGACACGTAATGGAAATGTTGGAATTATAGGAACCCAGGGAACAATTGATAGTAATGTATATAGCAAATATATAGGAAAATTAGATGCTAAGATAAAGGTTTATGGTAGGGCATGTCCACTTTTGGTACCGTTAATAGAAGAAAACTTATTGGATGATCCAGTTACTAAAGAAATGGCGCGAAGATATACAGAAGAATTACTAGTGTATAATATCGATACTTTAGTATTGGGCTGTACGCACTATCCATTGATTAAAGATACTATTAGTCAAGTGGTAGGTGGTGAAGTATCATTAATTAATCCTGCATATGAAACGGCTAAAACCATTATTGAAGTTTTAAAAGAAAATGATTTATTAAATGAATTTAATAAATATAATAACCATAAATTCTATGTTAGTGATGGTTCGGAGAAATTTAAAACATTCGCAAAGTCAATTTTATCATGTGAGGTATTTGAAACAAAAACTGTAGATATAGAGAAGTATTAAGAAATTAGATTGAAAGTATAGGTGTAGAATGCACGAAGATGTTTTAGTAGTTGTAGAGGGGCAACAAAGAGATATTAATGATGATATAATTATTAAAAGATCTAAGGGTAGTTATTGCTTAAAAAACACTAAAGAATATATTAGATATATTGAGAATGATGAAAATGGCAATAAGACCAATGTAATCCTTAAAATTGAAAAAGATAATATTAAAATAATTAAAAAAGGTGCTATTGATACTACTATGTACTTCTGTGTAGATGAATATATACAAGTGGAATATAGGACAAAATTAATAGATCTTTTATTTGAGATATATACTTATGAAATCATAATAATACGAAAAAATGAGGGTATAAACGTAAAGATAAAATATGATTTACTAGCTAATAGTAAAAAAATATCCAGCAATAGTATTAATATTAATATAACTAATTTATAAGTAATTAAAGAATTGCATAAAAAATCCTCTTACACATATTAAGAGGATTTTTTTATTTATTTTTTTGTTAACGACTTAAGTTTTGCAGCTCTCTTTTCTCTTTTTTCTCTCTTTTTCTTTTGTTTAGGAGTTTCGGAATCTAAACCTGTTCGTAATCCTTTAACATCGGTTATATAAATACCACTTATAACTGCTTTGATTTCCTTTTTAACCGGGATTAAATCAAAAACATTAGGATCGCAAATTAAAGTAGTAATTTGTGGACCTATTTTAGCTTTTACTAAAGGAACTTTAGTTGCTCTTAAATATTTAGGTGTTTGCTCTAACACTACCTTTGGAAGATTGGCATCTTTCATCCTCATTTTCTTTTTGTCAATAACTAATACTGTCATTGTCTGACCTGCAGCCTTCATTTGTGCCTCTGCATTGCTTTGTTTTTCTTGCATTTTCTTGCCTGCAAAATACAATCCAATTAAGATGGCAAGACTGACGATTGATATAACTATTAAAACTATAGCCCAAGTTTCCACTATATGTACCTCCTAAGATTATATGGTGTTGTTATACATAAATTCATTTGATATTATAACATTATTTAAAACAAAAATAAACAGTAGAATTATATTTCATGACTATCTAAGGTTTCTTTCATTAAATGCTGTACATAAGAGCCAATAAATTTACGATTATCTTTGCTTAATTCTTTAATATAAATAGGCTTACAATATTCTATAATAACATGAGTCTTCTTAATCCATGGTGAATGATTTTCAAGTACATCATCAGTCCCAGTAATACATACCGGAATTATTGGACAGCCTGATTTTTCAGCCATTTTAAAACTTCCTTCTTTAAAAGGTAGCATTTCTTTGGATTGGCTTCTTGTTCCTTCGGGTGCAATATACATAGAATGACCATTCTTTATAAGAACAATTCCCTCAAGTATAGTTTTTAAGCCTTCTCTAATGTTTGTTCTATCTAGAAATAGACAGTTAATATTTTTCATCCAATTTTTTAATAATGGTATCTTTGCTATCTCTTTTTTAGCAATAAATCCAGTTAATGTTGGAGCAGAGACATAAAACACAGGAATATCAAAGTAACTTCTATGATTTGATACATACAATAATCCACTGTCTAAATCAGTCGGTACATTATTTTTACCTTTAACAGTGTATTTTACACCACTAATAAATAATATAACCCTAAAAATAAACTTTACAATAACTTGAGAGGATTTTATTTTTACAAGTGGATTAAACTTACCAATAATATACTCAATTATTAAAATTGGTATTGAAAATATTAAAAATAGTGCTATAAATAAAACTGTTAGAATAGTCCTCATTGGTGTAATCACTCCGTTCTATCTTCATTGTAATCTGTATCTTCTATTGTAAATGGAAGGGTGCAGTTTAAAATCTTAAAATATTTTATAAAGAAATCAAAATCGTCACTAGGAGTATAATTATAATATTCTTCTAAAGACAAGGAGTTTTCATATAAAAAATCAGCCAGTACCTTGCCAACATATCGTATATGCCAAGGTTCGTATTCATATCCTGTAATATCAACCTTATCTTTAGGATATCTTATTATAAAACCTTCTTTATAAGAATTTTCTGCTAACCAGATACCCTCAGGTGTACTATCAAAAACTTCGTCTAATTCAAAATTAATTGTGCTACAGGAAATATCCATAGCTAGACCAGACTGATGTTCGCTTGTTCCTGGTACAGCAGAATATTTTAAAGTGTGTTCTCTTCCTTTTTGAATTAAATTGCTTGTAAATATATCATATTGACGATTGTATGATCTAAAACCAGAAACTGCATATAAAGTAAGGTCGCATTTTAAAGCATTATTAAAAAGTGCCTCTAGAGCTAAAGAAGCCTCTTGTCTTAATAATTGCTTTTCTGAAAATTCAAGTTCATCAAAGGTTACATTTGGTTTAGTTAAATCTCTTGGAATATAAGCATTTGATAAGGCGTGTTCTTTATTAATAAAAACCGTAATACTTTCTGGATCTAAATCTAATGGAAAAGTAATTCTATTATACATGTCTGACATTCCCTTATAATCATTTTATATATCATATTCATATAAAGTGTAAATATATGTATTGTAACCCAAATTTACATCTTTATTATAGGATATTTAATTTATGAAGCATGTTATTTGTAAGAAATGGGTTGTGAAAAGCTATCCAGTAATTTAGTCTTAGATTCATATAATGGTAACGAAAGATCAACATATACATTATGTGGATTAACTAATCTCCTAGATTCATCCCATAAACTATCTAGTTCCTTTTGGCAATAATCACGTATTTGCATTACTGATGGTGAGGTATAAATGGCCTTGCCATTTTTAAACACAGGAATATGAAGTTCTCTTAAAGTGTAGGTATTAGCTTTTAAAGATGTCTTTTTCCATGTTGCAATGGGGTCAAATAATAGCAAGGGTTCTTCTGATGTATATTCCTCATCAACCAATGTAATCAAATCAGCCTTTATTTTACCAGAGTCTTTTTCGTATATCCTATATATTTTCTTGTCACCTGGGTTAGTCACTTTGATTGGATTATCAGAAACTTTTATCTTAGGGATAAAATGACCATCCTTTTCAATGGCAGATAGTTTATAAACACCACCAAATGCAGGGCAATCTCTTGAAGTTATAAGATTGGTGCCAACTCCCCATGAATCGATTTTGGCATTCTGTCTTTTTAAAGAATCAATTAAATACTCATCCAAATCGCTTGAAGCAGTAATGTTAGCGTTGTGGAAACCAGCATCATCAAGCATTTTTCTTGCTTTTTTTGATAGATAAGCTAAATCACCACTATCTAATCTAATGCCATACTTTTTAGGCATTGAATCGGCATCACGCATTTCATTAAAGACTTTAATAGCATTAGGTAAACCTGAGCGAAGAGTATCATAGGTATCAACTAAAAGTGTTGTGTTATCTTTATATAAATTAGCATATGTTCTAAATGCAGTTAATTCATCTTCAAAGCTCATTATCCAGCTATGGGCGTGTGTACCTAATGCTGGTACATTATATAGCTTAGCTGATAATACATTTGAAGTACCAACACAACCTCCAATAATAGCTGCTCTTGCTCCAAGTGTGCCAGCGTCTGGCCCTTGTGCCCTTCTAAGACCAAACTCCATTACGGGTTCACCTTCAGCCGCGTAAACAACTCTTGAGGCCTTAGTAGCAATCAAACTTTGATGGTTAACAATGTTTAAAATCGCAGTTTCTACAAATTGAGCTTCCATAATAGGCGCTATTACTTTTATAATTGGCTCCATAGGGAAAACAACTGTACCTTCTGGAACTGCATATATATTTCCAGTAAATTTAAAGTTTTTAAGATAAGTTAAGAACCCTTCCTCAAATATTGTAAGACTTCTTAGATATTCGATATCATCATCTGTAAAATTAAGGTTTTCAATATAGTCAATAACTTGTTCGAGGCCTGCAAAAATTGCATAGCCTGCACCACAAGGGTTTTCACGATAAAAGAAATCAAATATAACATTATCATTTTTATTATTAACGAAATATCCTTGCATCATAGTTAATTCATAAAAATCTGTTAATAATGTTAAATTTTGTTTGGCAATGTTATTTATCATATTATAAATTCATCCTTTCAGTAAATGCTTCACATATTTTATCTATTATAACATAAGTATAGCCATTATCAATCAAAAAAGAAAAGCTATTGACATTATTATTTATATATATTATGATAAAAAAAGTAAAACATATAATAAAGATGTTGATAGAGAAAGTAATAGGTTAATGAAAGTTTTAGCGAGTTGGGGATGGTGTGAGCCTAATATGAGTAATAACCATATGAAAATCACTCTGTAGTTGCAAGGCCTAAAAGAATGCAAATTTTTAGTAAGTCTTGACGGTACTCACCGTTAATGGAGAAATATATGAACGATTAATATCGGGAGTATATGAAATAGGTGGTAATTAATGAAGCTTTAGCTCTCATCCTTTTTCGGTTGGGGGCTTTTTGATTATAATTTTCATATTATAAGGAGGAAACAATGTATAAAAAAGTATCAACTAGTTTGAATTTTGTTGAAAGAGAAAAAGATGTTTTGCAATTTTGGCAAGATGAAAAGATATTTAAGAAAACTATCGAAGAAAGAAAGAATGGTGAATCATTTACATTTTATGATGGCCCCCCTACAGCTAATGGTCAACCACATATAGGGCATGTGCTTACAAGAGCTATCAAGGACATCATCCCTAGGTATAAGGTAATGAAGGGCTATAACGTGCTTAGAAAAGCGGGATGGGACACACATGGACTGCCAGTGGAGCTAGAGGTAGAGAAGAAACTTGGTCTAGATGGTAAAGAACATATAGAAGAATATGGATTAGAGCCATTTATTAGAGAGTGTAAGGAAAGTGTTTGGAAATACAAAGGAATGTGGGAAGATTTTTCAGAGAAAATTGCTTTCTGGGCTGATATGGAAGATCCTTATGTAACATATGAAAATAATTATATAGAATCAGTATGGTGGTCATTAAAGAAAATATGGGAAAAAGATCTTTTATATAAAGGCTTTAAAATAGTGCCATACTGCCCAAGATGTGGTACACCTTTATCAAGTCATGAGGTTGCGCAAGGATATAAAGATGTTAAAGAGAAATCTGCTATAGCTAAGTTTAAATTAAAAGGAAAAGAAAATGAGTATATTTTAGCATGGACAACAACACCATGGACACTTCCTTCGAATGTTGCATTATGTGTTAATCCTAGTGAAACATATGTTAAAGTAAAAGTTTTAATGGATTCAACAGATTGTGGCTCTCATAATGATAATTGTAAACATGATACTGCAACTAAGGAAGAACATTATATATTAGCAGAAGCTCTTCTTGATATAATTGATGGAGATTATACTATTGAAGAGAGGTATGTTGGGAAAGAATTAGAATATATGGAATATGAACCTTTATTTGATTATGCGAAGGTTGATAAAAAGGCGTTTTATGTAGTTTGCGATAATTATGTAACTCTTTCTGATGGTACAGGCGTTGTTCATACTGCACCAGCATTTGGTGAAGAAGATGCAAGAGTTGGGAAAAAGTACGACCTGCCATTTGTACAATTAGTTGATACAAAAGGAGAATTTGTAAAAGAGGCAAGAGACTTTGCAGGTATGTTTTGTAAAGATGCAGATAAGCATATAATGAAGAATTTAGCAGAAAAGGGTCTTCTATTTAAATCATTAAACTATGAACATAGCTATCCATTTTGTTGGCGTTGTAGCACTCCTTTGATTTATTATGCTAGAGAGTCGTGGTTTATAGAGATGACAGCGGTTAAAGACAGTCTAATTGAAAACAACGACACCATTAATTGGATGCCTGAAAGTATTGGTAAAGGTAGATTTGGTGATTGGATAAGAAATGTTCAAGATTGGGGTATATCCCGTGATAGATACTGGGGGACACCTCTGCCTATTTGGGAATGTGAAGATGGTCATAGACATGCCATTGGTAGCATAGCTGAATTGAAAGAGATGTCAGAGAATTGCCCAGAAGACATAGAACTGCATCGACCATTTATAGATGATGTAACAATTAAATGTCCGGATTGTGGAAAAGAAATGACTAGAGTAAAAGCCGTAATAGATTGTTGGTATGATTCTGGGGCAATGCCTTTTGCTCAATGGCACTATCCTTTTGAAAATAAAGAAATGTTTGAAAATAATTTCCCTGCAGATTTTATTAGTGAAGCGGTTGATCAAACTAGAGGATGGTTTTATTCTTTACTTGCTATATCTACATTAATTTTTGAAAAGGCTTCATTTAAAAATGTAATTGTAATGGGACATGTACAAGATGAGACAGGACAGAAAATGTCAAAATCAAAAGGTAACGCAATTGATCCACTTGAAGCTTTAGGCGAATTTGGCGCAGATGCTATTAGATGGTACTTTTATACTAATTCGGCACTATGGCTACCAAACAGATTCCATAAAGATGCAGTAGTAGAGGGTCAAAGAAGATTTATGGGAACTCTTTGGAATACCTATGCATTTTATGTTTTATATGCTGAGATAGATCAATTCAATCCAAGCCAACATACTTTAGATTATAATCAGTTACCAGTTATGGACAAATGGTTATTATCCAAATTAAACACAGTAATTAAAACTACAGATATTTATTTAAATCAATATAAAATTACCGAAGCAGCTAGATTAATAGGTGAATTTGTAGATGAAATGAGTAATTGGTATGTAAGAAGAAGCAGAGAAAGATTCTGGGTTGGCGAAATGCCACAGGATAAAATCAATGCTTATATGACTTTGTATACTGCTTTAGTAAGTATTTCAAAGTTAGCAGCACCATTTGTACCATTTATGACTGAAGATATATATCAGAATTTAGTAGTGAATTTGGATAAAACAACTCCTATAAGTATTCATTTATGCGATTATCCATCATTTAATGAAGAGTTTATTGACCTTGAATTAGAAAAGAACATGGAAGAGGTTCTGGATATTGTGGTTCTAGGTAGGGCCTGCAGAAATACAGCAAATATAAAAAACAGGCAACCAATTGGCAATATATATGTTAAATCAGAAAACGAACAGCTACCAAGCTTCTATCAAGAAATCATTACGGATGAATTAAATATAAAAAACATTAACTTTACAAATGATGTTAGAGAATTTACTTCATATAGTTTCAAGCCTCAACTAAAAACATTAGGGCCTAAATATGGCAAACAAATTGGAATGATTCGTAAATTATTAAGTGAAGTTAATGGAAATATAGCCATGGATGAAATTGATAAATCAGGTAATCTAACTATAGAATTAGAGGGCAAAGAAATCGCGATAGAAAAAGAAGATTTATTAATAGAAACATCACAAATTGACGGATATATCTCGGATTCAGATAATGGCGTAACAGTTGTTTTGGATACAAATCTTACTGAAACACTAATTGAGGAAGGCTTCGTAAGAGAGATAATAAGTAAAATACAAACAATGCGTAAGGATGCAGGATTTGAGGTTATTGATAATATTGTTGTATATCAAGAAGGAAATACAATGTTGCATAATATTATTAGTAATAACAAAGAAGAAATTATGTCAGAGGTATTAGCAAAAGAAATTATTTTTGAGAAAACTCAAGGATATACAAAGGAATGGAATATAAACGGAGAGACCGTAAATTTCGGAGTAGAGAAAAAATAAAATTATATTGCATTTTATTGTATACATGTTATACTGTAGTGTAAGCTTAAATGTTGAAAGGAAGAAAAGATGAATAAAAACAAAGTAATATTAATAATGTGCGTATGCATGTTGTTAATACTAACGGGGTGTAATAAAAAGAATTCGAAGAATTATAAACTAAAAGATCATGTTAAATTAGGACAATATAAAGGGATTGAAGTTAAGGTTCAAAAGATAGATGTTACTGATAATGATGTTAAAGGGACAATCAAATCAGAATTATTATCAAAATTTGTTACTGAAAAAGAAGTAACAGATAGAACAATTGTTAAATTAAATGATTTAGTTGATATAGATTTCGAAGGTCGTTTAGATGACATACCTTTTGATAATGGAAAAGGCGAAAATTTTCCCTTAGAAATAGGTTCGCAACAATTTATTGAAGGGTTTGAAGAGCAATTAATAGGGGCTGAAGTCGGACAAACAGTCAATCTTAATGTTAAGTTTCCTGAAGAATACTTTTCAGCAGAATTAGCAGGGAAAGATGTTGTTTTTATAGTTAAAGTCAACTCTATAATTAGTGAAATGTCCTATCCAGAATTAAACGATGAATTCATTAAAGAAAACACTGAATTTGAGACAGCAGAGGCTTATATAAAGAGCATTAAAGAAAAATTAGAAACTTCAAAAGAAGAGTATATTAAAAATGCTAAAACTAACGAAGTTTTTAATGCTATTGTAGAAAATGCAGAGATTATTTCATTTCCTCAGTCGGCAATAGATAAATATTTAACTGAGATGGATAAATATTATTCAAAATATGCCGAAGAAGCTAATTTAGAATTAAGTGAGTTTATAAATCAACAATTAGGAATATCTGAAGAAGAGTATAGAATACAATCTAGAGCCATGGCAGAAGAGACAGTAGGTCAACAATTAATTATTGAAGCTATAGTTGAAGCTGAAAAGATTAAAGTTACAAAAAAAGAATTAAATGACGAGATTAATAAATATCTGGAGAATTACAGTATTGAATCTAGAGAAATGTTATTTAGTCAAATATCTGAAGAACAAATAAAGGACAATATATTATGGAAAAAAGCATTAGATTTTGTAATAGATAATGCTAAAGAAATTTAATATTACACCTAGGCAAAATTGCCTAGGTGTTTAAATGTTTATTTTGAATTAAGGCCCTTAGCTAGACTAAGGCCTTTTTTTAAGCGGAAGGGAAAAGAATGGAAAACAAACAATTTAACAATTTTATTAAAAGTACGGAAATAATTAAAGCAATAGAGGAAATGGGATTTGAGGAGTTATCTCCAATACAGGCAGCGGCTATTCCTGTTATTTTTAACGGAAGTGATGTTGTAGGACAAGCACAAACAGGGACAGGTAAAACAGCTGCATTTGCAATACCAATATTAGAGAAAATAGAGAAAGACAATAGAGATGTTCAAGCAGTTGTTCTATGCCCAACAAGAGAGCTAGCTATTCAAGTTGCTAATGAATTTAGGGAATTAGCATTGTTTATGCATGGAATCAAGATATTACCGATATATGGTGGTCAAGAAATATCAAAGCAGATTCGTTCTCTAAAAGCTGGTACTCAGATAATTATTGGGACACCTGGTAGATTTATGGACCATATGAGAAGAAAGACAATAAAACTTAACAAGATTAAAACGATAGTTTTAGATGAAGCAGATGAAATGTTAAATATGGGGTTTCGTGAAGATATAGAATCTATATTAAAAGAAATGCCTGAGGATAGACAAACAGTATTGTTTTCTGCTACAATGCCAAAGCCTATTATGGACATTGCTAAGAAATATCAAAATGATCCAAAAATAATCAAAGTAGTTAAGAGAGAATTAACTGTTCCTAAAATCGAACAATATTATTATGAAGTTAGACCAAAAAACAAAGAAGAAGCTCTATGTAGATTATTAGATATGTATAATCCAAAACTAGCATTAATATTCTGTAATACTAAAAGACAGGTAGATGAGTTAGTAAGTGCATTGCAGTTACGTGGTTATTTTGCAGAAGGCCTTCATGGAGATTTAAAGCAAATTCAAAGAGATAGGGTTATGAATTCATTTAGAAATGGTCGAACAGAAATTTTAGTCGCTACTGATGTAGCAGCAAGGGGAATTGATGTTGATGATGTAGAAGCAGTATTTAATTATGATGTTCCACAGGATGATGAATATTATGTTCATAGAATAGGAAGAACAGGAAGAGCTGGCCGTGAAGGAAGAGCATTTACTTTGGTAGTTGGACGAGAACTAAATAAAATCAGAGATATACAAAGATATTGTAAGACGAAAATACATGTTCAACCGATTCCATCAATAGATGATGTATCTAGCGTTAAAGCAGAAAAAACATTGGATAAATTAGATAGTATTATTGAAAATGAAGATCTTAAAAAGATGATTGATCTTATAGAAGCTAAAGTAAATCAAAAAGATTATACAACACTTGATGTTGCGGCTGCTTTCTTGAAGTTGTCCATGGGTGATAATGAAGAGAATTCTAAAATAGAAAATGAATCAATGAATTTTGGCGATACAGGCGCAGAGCATGGCATGGTAAGGTTATTTATTAATCTTGGCAAAAATCAAAAAATTAGACCAGGAGATATTCTTGGTGCAATTGCTGGTGAAACTGGTGTACCTGGTAAATTAATAGGGTCAATTGATATGTATGATAAATATACATTTGTAGAGGTTCCTAGAGAGCATGCAATAGAAGTTATAAATATCATGAAGAATGCTAAAATTAAAGGCAAAACAATTAATATAGAACCTGCTAATAAAAGATAAATAAAGATTAAAATAAAAACCACCTGGTATTAATACCAGGTGGTTTTCGTAATTTAGAAGTATAATAATAGAATATTTATTGATTAACAATATTATTCTACTTATTAACAGTTTTTGCAACATATGATGTATGAAGGATGTGGTGAGCTTTTTCTCCACCGGGTTCGCCTAAATACTCATCATATAGTTTGTTGATAACAGGGTTTTCATGGGACTTCCTAATAGGCATATTAGCATCTATATCATATAATGCTTTTGCACGAAGTTTACCAATGTTAGTAAAGTTTCTAACTTTCGCTGGCTGTATTGGTAGTCCACCACCATTTATACAACCACCTTCACA
>DUQJ01000051.1 GCA_012837865.1 Clostridiales bacterium
TTATGTATTAAATATGTATTTATAATATCAAATCAAAAATTGATTTGTTATAAATTCGTATTAAATATACCATTAAAAACAAAATAGATAATATGATTATACTAATTATTTCAGCCTTTATGCTTAACTTCCTTTTTAGAACATTACGATGGGGCACATATAAGATAATGGGAATTGCTATAAAAAATAAAGGATGATAATGGTATGCTTGTTTAAAATCAAATCTAAGAAGAGCAAAATGTGCCCTTGTTATCCCACATCCAGGACATGGGAAATTGAAAAAATAATACATTGGACATTTATAAACAAATATAGTAAATAATATTACTAATAATGCTATAATATGATAAATAATAATTTTTAAATAATTAAATTGTTTTGTATTTAGTTTTGTATACTTTTTACAGTTCATTCTTTACCTTTTTCAAATATTATATGATAAATTTTATCATATAAAAAAGCTAAAGTCAATACTAGGAAAAGTTGACAAGTTATAAATGAAGTATTATAGTAATCCATATAATACATAAAAATAAAGGATAATTATGAAAGGATTAATATAAGTGAATAAAATAAAATATAAGAAAAGAATAATTATTATTGCTATTACTTTTATAATTTTAACGACATTTATTTTAGCTATGATATATTTACATACTCCAGGAATTAGAAGAAAAGTAATTATAGAAGCAGGTTATTCAAATTTATCATTAGAAGACCTTTTATATTGGAATAATTCCAAATGCCACTTAAGTACAGATATTAATCAATTGAATCTAGATAAAGCAGGAGAAGAGATTATTTATATTGATTTTAAAAACAATATTTATGAAACAAAACTAATCATAGAAGATACATTAGCTCCTAAAGTGAAAACAAAAACAGTAGACATTGTTATAAATGATATGAATATAAAGGCAGAAGATTTTATAATTAAAATATTAGACTCTTCTGATGTTACTGTTTCATTCAAAGAACTTCCAAATTTCAACCAAGTAGGAGAACAGGACGTTTCAATCATTTTAGAAGACTCTTTTAATAATATAACTGAAGTTATATCTAAATTGAATATATTTGATATTAAAAACAATATTATTGTAGAATTAGGTTCTAAATATGAAATACTAGAAAATGATTTTCTAAATGATATTAGTTATGATATAAAGTTTATAGAGCCAACATTTAATTCTTTAGGAAAGCCAGTAGGAATATATGATATAGGACTTTTAGTAGATGGTAATAAACTTATATCAAATATTGAAATAATAGATAGTCAACCACCTAAGGCTAAAACCAAGGATATAGAAGTCTTCAAAGGAACTATTGTAGGTCCTGAAGAATTTGTTTATGAAGTTAAAGATATGTCCACTTTTACTATTGAATATAAAAACCAGCCTGATTTTGATTATATAGGAGAACAATCTGTACTCATTAACATTACAGATAGTGAAGGCAACTGTTCTGAATTTGAATCAAAATTGCTTGTTAAAGAAGATATAGAACCACCAGTTATATCAGGTGTAACTAATAAAACTGTATATATAGGTAAAACCGTCTCTTATAGAAATGGTATAAGTGTTAAAGATAATTCTAAAGAGGAATTAGAATTAATAATTGATAGTAGTAATGTTAATTTGAAAAAAGAAGGTAAATACGAAGTAATATACAAAGCAGAAGATAGCTCGGGAAATATTGCAGAAGAAAAAGCAATTATTACTGTAATAGGATTAGTCGTTACAGAAGAAGATTTAGAGAAAATGGTAGAAGATATTCTTGATAAAATAATGGTTGAAGGTATGGATAAAAAAGAACAAGCTTATGCTATATATAAATGGAGCAAGAATAATATAGCCTATACTGGTAGTTCAGACAAAGCAGATTGGAAAAATGAAGCCTACCGTGGTATGAAAAATAGAAAAGGAGATTGCTTTACTTATTTTTCTGTTTCAAAGGCATTGTTAACACAGGTAGGTATTGAAAATATTGATGTCCAAAGACTTGGCGGTAAAACTAAACATTATTGGAATTTAATTAATTGTGGAGAAGGTTGGTATCATTTTGATTCAACAAGGAATAAAGATCATCGCGAGACATTTATGCTTACAGATAAAGATTTAGAAGAATATACAAAATCTAGGGGTAGAGATTACTATAATTTTGATATGTCTTTATATCCAAGGACACCACTAGAGTAATAAAGGAGGGCGAAAGTTACGAAAAGATTAGGTATTATTGGTGGACTTGGTCCAATTGCATCAGCTTATTTTTATCAATTGATTTTAGATATAACAGACGCATCCACAGATCAAGAACATATTGAAATGATTATATATAGTAACCCTAAAGTTCCAGATAGAACAAATTATATTTTAAACCATGATAATGATAATCCAGTTAAAGATTTGATTAATATGGGGAAAAGGTTGGAATCGATAGGTGTTGACTTTTTAGCAATGCCTTGTATAACAGGACATTTCTTTTATAATGAATTAGTTAAAACTTTTAAAATTCCAATGATAAATATGATTGATGAGACAGTTTCATATTTATACAATAACAATATACATAGCATTGGTTTAATGGCAACAGAGGGTACTATAAAAAGTAAGATATTGCAAAACAAATTAAAGGAATATAATATAAGAACAATTTTACCAAAACAAAAGATGCAATTAAAAATTATGGAATTAATCTACAATGAGATAAAAGCAAACAAAGAAATTGATTATGAAAAATTTTTTATGGTTTCCAACCATTTAAAAGAAAATGGAGCTGAGGTCGTATTATTAGGCTGTACAGAACTTTCGTTAATTAAAAGGAATGTTGAAATAGGGCCTGGCTTTTTAGATATGTTAGAGGTCCTTGCTAAAAAATCAATTGAAGTATGTGGTGGTAAAATAAAAAGAAGTTATAATAGTTTAATATAATAATTAAGGTGGTAAGAAATGCAAAAAAATATATTGGAGTATTTAGAAAATTCAGTTACATTATATCCCGATAAAGTAGCATATACTGATGAAATTACAAAACTAAACTTTAAAGATGTTTATATGAGAGCGCGAAGTATTGCTAGTTTTATATCTACAGATTTATATAAAGAGCCTATCGTAGTTTTTATGGGTAAAAGCCCAGAAACAATTACAGCATTTTATGGAGTTGTATATTCAGGTAATTATTATGTACCTATTGATGAAGAAATGCCACACCATAGAATTGAATTGATTTTTGAAAGTTTAAAGCCCAAAGCAGTAATATGTAATAAAGAAAAGGCAGATGTTTTAAAGGACTTTTCATATAATGGTAAAGTTATATTATATGAAGATATAATTAATGAGCCAATTGATGATGAAAAGTTAAATGATATTAGAAGAAAACAAATAGATATAGATCCTATATATATAGTTTTCACTTCCGGTTCTACAGGAACACCTAAAGGCGTTGTTGCATGTCATAGGTCAGTTATTGATTATATAGAAGCATTATCAGATGTTTTAGATATCAATGAAAAGACTGTTTTTGGTAATCAAACACCACTATATGTTGATGCTTGTTTAAAAGAATTAATACCTACACTTAAATATGCTGCGACTACATACTTGATTCCAAAAGAATTATTTATGTTTCCTTTACAATTAGTAGATTATTTAAACAAAAATAAAATAAATACAATATGTTGGGTAGTATCTGCATTAACTATGATTTCATCTTTTGGAACATTGGAAAAAGAAATACCTAAATATCTTGAATTAATTGCATTCGGTAGTGAAGTCTTTCCTATAAAGCAGTTTAATTTATGGAGAAATGCTTTACCAAACGCAAAGTTTATTAATTTATATGGGCCAACAGAAGCTACTGGAATGTCAACCTATTACAAAGTTGATAGAGAGTTCGAATTAGATGAAATGATTCCAATTGGGAAAGCATTTAATAACACAGAAATTCTTTTGTTAAATGATGAAAATAAGCTGGCAGAGTTAGGAGAAGAAGGAGAGATATGTATTAGAGGTACTTCTCTTACACTTGGTTATTATAATGATTTTGTAAGAACTAATGAAGTTTTTGTACAAAACCCTTTAAATGATAAATTTCCAGAGTTAATATATAAAACGGGTGACATTGGAAGATATAATGAGTATGGAGACTTAATGTTCGTATCTAGAAAAGACAATCAAATTAAACATATGGGTCATAGAATAGAGCTAGGGGAAATAGAGAGTGCAGCTAATATGGTTCCAGGCATTAAGACTGCAGCATGTGTTTTTAATGATAAGAAGAAAAAAATAGTGTTATATTATGTCGGTGAATGTACACTTGTTGATGTATCCTTATTTTTAAAAACTAAATTACCAAGGTTTATGATTCCAAACAAAATCAAATGTTTAGAGAATATGCCATTGACTTCTAATGGTAAAATAGATAGAGTTCAATTAAAACAACAACTTTTATAGAAATAGGAGATAAGCACAATGGATATTATAATTGATATTTTAAGTGATTTACACCCTGAAGTAGACTTTGAGAAATGTAATAGTCTGATTGATGATAAAATACTTGATTCATTCGATATTGTTTCACTAGTAGCCGATCTTACTGATGAGTTTGATATAGCTATTCCAGTAGAAGAAATAATCCCGAAAAATTTCAACTCAGCAGCAGCCATTAATGAAATGGTGAAAAGGCTTGAGGATGAGTAATAGGGAGGACTTATGTTATTTACAACATCTAATTTTATTATATTTGTAATTTTATTATCAATAATATATTATATCATTCCTAAAAAGATGCAATGGCAATTATTATTAATAGCTAGTTATATGTTTTACGCTTTTGCAGGAATACAATTTATTGTATATATTTTAATAACAACAATAACTACTTATTTTGCAACTATTAATATATCGAAATTACAGACAAAATATAATAAATATATAAAAGAAAACAAGGCTATTGTTACAAGAGAAGAACGTAGAGCAATTAAAGAAACAAGCAAAAAAAAGCAAAGACAATGGATGGTCTTATGCATGGTGTTTAATTTTGGCATTCTTGCAGTATTAAAATACAGTAATTTTGCTATAGAAAATTTTAATAAGATCCTAGGATTATTTAATTCAGAAACTAGTTTTAAAGGTCTTGGATTTATACTACCACTTGGTATATCTTTTTATACATTTCAGACTATGGGTTATTTAATTGATGTATATAGGGGTAAATATGATTATGAAAAGAATATCTTTAAACTGGCACTATTTGTTTCGTTTTTTCCACAATTAATACAAGGGCCAATAAGTAGATTTGATGATTTAAAAGATAGTTTGTTTTCAAAACATAATTTTAATTGGGACAATATAAACTTTGGATTCCAAAGAATACTGTGGGGCTATTTTAAAAAAGTAGTTATAGCAGACCGCCTACTAATTGCTGTTAATAATATAATTCAAAATCCAGACATATATCAAGGTGTTTATGTTATTATTGGCATGTTCTTTTATGCAATAGAATTATTTGCAGATTTTTCAGGCGGTATAGATATTGCAATTGGTATTGCAGAAGTTCTTGGTATACATTTAGAAGAAAACTTTATAAGGCCTTATTTCTCTAAATCAATTACAGAGTATTGGAGAAGATGGCATATTACATTAGGAACTTGGTTTAAAGATTATATGTTTTTCCCTATATCTGTTAGCAAACCAATGCTTAAACTATCTAAAACATGTAGGAAAAACTTTAATGATGCAATAGGTAAAAGGATACCCGTATATGTAGCAACAATAATTGTATGGTTAACTACAGGTATATGGCATGGTGCTGCTTGGAATTTTGTAGTATGGGGGCTGGGCAACTGTATAGTTATATTAATTTCCCAAGAATGTATTCCTTTATACCAAAAGTTTCATCATAGATTTGATGTAAAAAATAAATTTTATTTTAGATTATTCCAAGTTGTTAGAACATTTTGGCTAATGAGTTTCTTAAGAACTTTTGATTGCTACAGAGATGTAGGAACAACTTTTAAAATGTATGGAAGTATTTTTACTGTTTATAATATTAATGAAATCTTTAATGGTGGTTTAATGCAATTGGGATTAACTATTAAGGACTACATATTACTATTTGTTAGTGTGTGGATTGTTTTATTAGTAAGTTTATTGCAACGAAAAGAAGGTATTCGAATTAAAATTGCAGCAAAACCAATTATGATATCTTATATGATTTTCTTTATTTTGTTTTTAGGAATAATAGTATTTGGAGCATATGGTGTTGGATTTGATCAAAGCCAGTTCATTTATAGTCAATTCTAAAAAGAATATAAAAGTTTGAAAGGTTAATTATGAAAAAGAAAATGATTATTAATATTTTTTTAATTGCATTAAGTGTTTTTACTTTATTTATAGTTCAAAGATTATTGATGCCTAAATATGTTTCAACCATACAAGAAGGTAGCTTAGTAGAAGAGTACTATAAAGAAAAAACGAATCATGATGTAATCTTTATAGGAGATTGTGAAGTGTTTTCAAATGTTTCACCAATAACATTATGGGAGAATTACGGAATTACAAGCTATATAAGAGGAAGTGCCCAACAATTAATATGGCATTCTTATTATTTGTTAGAAGATACATTAAGATATGAGAAACCAAAAGTGGTTATATATAATGTATTAGCAATGAAATACGATGAGCCACAAAAGGAAGCCTATAACAGACTGACATTAGATGGAATGAAACTTTCAAACACTAAAATTAAAGCTATAAAGAATTCTAAAATGGAAGATGAGTCTACATTATCATATCTGTTTCCAATACTTAGATACCACTCTAGATGGAGTGAAATAACAGCTGATGATTTTAAATATATATTTAACAAAAGTAAAATATCACATAATGGCTACCTTATGAGAAGTGATATAAAACCAGTTGGATATTTACCAAGAGATAAGAAACTAGCAGATTATACTCTTGGAGAAAATAGTTATATGTATTTAGAAAAGATAACTCAATTGTGTAAAGATAATGATATAGAACTAATATTAATAAAATCACCAAGTGTCTATCCATATTGGCATGAAGAATGGGATGAACAAATTGTTGATTATGCGGAAGCTAATGATCTTGAATATATTAACTTTCTAGAATATAATGATGAAATAGGAATTGACTATCAAACAGATACTTATGATGGTGGTTTGCATTTAAATTTTGCGGGAGCTGAAAAGTTTAGCCTGTATTTAGGTAATATATTAAAAGAAAAATACAAACTAAATGACTATAGAAATGATCTTATTATTAAAGGTAATTGGGATAAGAAAATAGAGTTTTATTATAATATGAAAGAACAGCAAGAGTTTGAGATATCAGAATACGGATATCTAATAAGCGTTGGTGAAGCAGTTCAATCAATAAATGAAACTGATTAGGAGGAAGAGGAATGAAAAAGTTGCTATATCTATTGGTTTTTATTATGTTAATAACTGGTTGTAGTAAAAAAAGTAATCTTAATAAAGAAGATTTATTACTTGATAAAAATAAAATTGAGAATAACGGTAATGGTGAAAATGTGAAGGATAATCAAGCTGAGCTTGATAAAGATGTTCCAGTATTTTCATTTAGTACTGATAAAACTAAAGTTTTAATGAATAAAGAAGCAGAACAGTTTGTTGAACAATTAGGTGAACCCCTAAATAGCTTTGATGCACCAAGTTGTGCATTTCAAGGTTTAGATAAATTCTATGTTTATAATGGATATGAACTATCAACATATCCACTTAATGGGAAAGATTATGTGAATTCAATTGACTTCATAGATGATTCAGTTACTACAGAAGAGGGAATATATATTGGAAACACATTAGATGATGTTATAGAGAAGTATGGAACAGACTATGAAGAGTCTAATGGTGTAATTTCATATACAGCAGGAGATTCTATTTTAACATTTGTTATTCTCGATAACATCGTAGAAAACATTACTTACTCAGCAGTTATAGAAAAAGATTAAGATTTATAAAAAGAGATAAAATATTTTAAAAAATAGGGCTACCCTTACCTTGGTAGCCCTTTAGTTTTATACAGAACATGCACTATATCCACAATCTAAACATTCAGAACAGCCGCCAGAATGTTGCAAAGGTCCTGAACACATAGGACAAGTGTCAGGTTCTAATTGTAGCTGTTCAGCAGCTAAACTATTTATTTCAGATTGTAAATCAGCTATTTGTTTTTTTGTGTCATTATTATTATCTGTGATTAAAATACCACTTCTAGCACAACCATCTCTATAAATAGTAACTCCTTTAATACCATTTTTCCAAGCATAGAAATATAAATCCTCAACTTCTTCTATGGTAAATTCATTAGGTACATTAACTGTAGATGAGATACTTGCATCTATATATTGCTGCCAAGTTGATTGAACATTTATTCTTTCTTTGTAACCAAGACTTGAAGTAGTTATTATAAATTTAGGCAAATCTTTTTCATTAGTAATATTATTAGCATCCATATACTCTCTAATTATTGGAGTGAATACTTTATAATAAGTATCTTGATCAAATAATGATTCGGATTTCCTAGTATAAGAAACTTGGAAAATCGGTTCAACACCATTACTACATCCTATTAAAGTAGAAATGCTTCCAGTAGGTGGTATAGTTAATATTTGACTATTTCTTAATCCATGTTCCTTAATTAAATCTAATACATCATTATCTGCATTAGATAATAAAAAGGGTGATTTAAGTACAGCTTCGGCTTTATACATTGGAAATGTACCTTGATCTTTAGCAAGATATGCAGATTGTCTAAGTGCTTCGTTAATCATGGTCTTACCAATTTGATGTGTCAAATTAGTTGATTCTTGGCTACCATATTTAATCCCTAGTTTTATAAACATATCAGCAAGTCCCATAATTCCAAGTCCGATTTGACGATAGTTGCTCGATGATTCCCTTTGTTCTTTTAGGGGGTGCAATTTCATATTTTCATCTAATAGTTCATTAAGATAAATAACACCATTCTTAACCATGTCACTAAACTTTTCAAATTCAAACCTACTATATTGTGTAAAAGGATATTTTACAAAATTACTTAAATTAATAGAAGCAAGGTTACAGCTACCAAATGCAGGCAAAGTTTCTTCTGCACAAGGATTAACACCTGCAAATTCAAAGCTTTCGTCTTCACTCATTAAATGCCATGAATTAATTCTATCTTGATTTAAGATACCGGGTTCAGCCATATTCCAATTATTTTTGGCGATTAATCTAAATAATTCTTTGGCTTTAACATCTCTAGTGATTTCTTCACCAGTTGCTTCCACTTTAAAATAAAGTTGATAGTCTTCATTAGCTTCAACAGCCTTCATAAATTTATCATCAATATTAACGGATATATTAGCATATGTAACTTTATCTAAATCATTTTTAACATTTATAAAATCAAAAATATCAGGATGGCTTACATCAAGATTAAGCATTAATGCACCCCTGCGTCCACGCATACCAATAAGCCCAGTAACTAAAGAATATAAGTCCATAAAAGATACAGCACCTGTTGTAGTATTAGCTGCATTATTAACTTTAGCTCCTTTTGGCCTTAACTTAGAAATTGTTAAGCCACAACCCCCACCATAAGAATATGTTCTTGCAAGGTATTTTGCGGTATCAAATATGGATTCTATATTGTCTTCAACTTTAGGCATAACATAGCAATTACTTAATGTTATTTTTCTACCCTTTTTATCAAGGCCTCTACCAGCTAAAACTCTTCCAGCAGGCATGAATTTTTTGTCTTTTATAGCTTTTTTAATAAAGCTATTTCCACCACTTACCCTATTGATAAATTCATCAAAAGATTCATTGTTCCATCTATACTTCTTTTCGTAAATATCCCTTTGAAGGTCAGTCATATCCCAACCTTGCTCCCTTAGCTTAGTTCTTTCTTCCCTATAAATAATATATTTTCTAGCTACATCAGGTCTAGTTTTCATTAAACAAACTTCAACTTGATTTTGTATCTGTTCAATGTTTACATTTTCAATATCTTTAAACTCCATTTTGACTTGCTCAGCAATTTCATTTGCAAGATTAATATCCTCACCTAAATCTGTTTCTTTCATTGCTTTAGTAATTGCAATTACAATTTTCTCATTTTCAAAATCAACCACATTACCATTTCGTTTTTCTACTTTCAAAATATTACCTCCCATTTATTTAAAACTGTAAAACACTATATGTTGTAAAATAATATTGACTACGCCTATATATAGTATATAAAGATAGCATATCATGTGATTACTATCTTTGCAACAAAAGTCTTTGTTAGATTTATAACAAAAGTAGTAGATATTAATAGTATAATGATTTATGAAGATAATATTATATAATTTATGATAAAGTTATTATTTTATTGAAATAAGGTTTATAATGTTGATATTACGAGTATATTATGTATAATAGTTAATTAGATGTGAATACAAATTTTTAGTTGAAAAAGGAGAAATTATATGAATAACTATATTAAGGAATACCAAAGATGGTTAGGTACGCCTAATTTAGATGAAGATATAAAAAATGAATTATTAAAAATAAAAAACAATGATGAAGAGATAAAAGATAGGTTTTATAATGATTTGACATTTGGTACAGCAGGATTACGCGGTATACTAGGTGGTGGTACTAATAGAATGAACGATTATGTAGTTGCTAGAGCGACCAAAGCATTTGGAATGGTTATTAAAAATCATGGTGAAGAATTTGCAA
>DUQJ01000004.1 GCA_012837865.1 Clostridiales bacterium
AAAATCATGGTGCTATTATTTTATATAAATTAAATATAGAAACAAAAAAAGGCGAAGTCCTTGGTCAACTTATGATCAATAGTCTTCGCCTTTTTTTATGTTCAAAACCAAAACGAAAGGAATGAGTTCAATGTCAAGATTTTATAATGAGCTACATAACCAAAAGATAGACATGACATGATCATCACAGAATTCATATCAAGATATGAAAGAAATACCCTGGACTTCTTACAATATGGAAGGCAGAAGATGGGGATGAGTTAATGCAGTATAAGGCTGGGGTGTTTATAGAGGATTAGCTATTATAGTCCTGTCTTATTTTACTTGACTTAACAGTGTTTGTTGTGTATAGTGTGATGTATACAGATACACATTGGAGGTGCGAGTTTGGGAAACTTAAATATTACAATATCCAATACTTCAGAAAAGCCCTTATATGAGCAAATCAAAGAACAAATAAAATCTGCAATCTTAAAACAAGAGTTAGAAAATGGAGAATTATTACCCTCTATTAGAAACTTCTCTACAGATTTAAGTGTTAGTATTTTGACCATTAGGAGGGTTTATGATGAATTGGAAAAGGAAGGATTTGTATCCAGTAGGGCCGGTAAAGGAACATTTGTATTAGCTGGAAATAAAGATTTAATTGAGGATACAAAGAGAGTGCTTATAGAAGAAAAACTAATTGGTCTAATTAATTTGGCGAAAACATTAGATATGGATATTGAAGAATTGCATAGAATGCTAGATATAGTTTACGAGGAGGCCTAATCATGGAGGAAATATTGAAAATCAATAATGTTTCAAAAGTATTTAAGAGATTTAAATTAGATAGTATCAATATAAGTATAAAGGAAAACTGTATAACTGGATTCCTGGGTAAAAATGGTGCTGGTAAGACGACATTAATTAAGATTATTTTAGGACTCATGCGCAAAGACCAAGGGGATATTGTTTATTTTAATGATCCCAACCTAAAAGAAAGGGATATAAAAGATAGAATAGGTGTCGTTTTAGATGATGGATATTTCTATGATAGTCTAACATTACATCAGATGAAGGACTTGGTATCTGCTACCTATAGCAATTGGAATGAAAAGAAATATCAAGATTATATAAAAAGATTTAGGCTAGATGGAAAGCAAATAATAGCCTCTCTTTCTAAAGGAATGAAAATGAAATATGCTCTAAGCTTGGCCTTATCCCATCATGCAGATTTATTAATTATGGATGAACCTACATCAGGACTAGATCCGGAAATAAGAAAAGAGTTAATGGACATCTTGAAAGAATATATTCAAGAAGACGGGAAATCTGTCTTATTCTCAACCCATATTACATCAGATTTAGAGCGAATAGCTGATGAAATAATAATCATTAATGATGGGGAGATTATAGAAGAAATCGATAAAGATGAGTTATTAGAAGAATATAGACTTATAAAAGGGAATAATGAAGTGCTAGAAAGATTAAACAAAGATGATTTAAGCCTTATAAATAAAACCAAGTATGGGTTTAGTGCAATTACAGATAAATATGAAGAAATAAAAAAAGAAATACCAGAAATTATGATTGAAAAAACAAATTTAGAAGATATATTTTTAGCAAAGACAGAGGTGAAGTAATTTATGAAATTATTGATCAGTTTAATAAAAAAAGATTTTTTACTGGTTAAGAAAAATAACCTAGTTTTACTTTTATTTAGTATTGTAATGCCGATTTTATTATCATTGAAAACACCACGATTTCAAACCGATGGCTTTATTTTATATGGAACCCTAACGTTAATGTTAACCTTTATGAATTATAATATGCTTTCTGTAGAGGAAATGAAACAAGAAGGAATGGTGTATATTCAAACTACCCCAATATCAAATAATATGATTGGACTATCAAAGTTCATAACTGTTTCCATACCATTTTCAATTATTTCACTTATATATTTTATTTTATCCAAGATAGACATTACCAAGGTAGGGCCTGTAGGAGTAAAAGGGGGCATATTAATCTTTTTCCTAATACAGTTATTTTTCTCTGTTTACATTCCCTTAACTTTTAAATTAGGTTATGCCAAGCTTCAAATAGTAGGTGCAGGAATAGTGATTTTAAGTCCTTTTTTGGTAGGCTTCCTGACCAAAATATTAAAGAGTGGTGAGTCTATTTTCTTTACACTAGGCGATATGCCAGATATCTTGTTTTTTGCAATTGCCATTCTGGTAATTATTATTATGATTTCTTTGAGTATTAAGGTTACATCTTCAATCCTTGATCATAAAGAGTATTAAAATGAACTAAAAGGGTGGTTAAAAATGGAGGCATCAAGTAAACTTTTTTTTATAATAGCTGGATGGTTAGTATTGCTATGCGCTATTTATCAATTGACTATAGTGACGATCAATAAAAATAAAATAAAACATATAAATGGAATAATTATAAAAGTCAGGACAGCTGTTCCAGAAACTGAAGCTTTCTATTATTTGTGCCATATCCCATAAACCCAAACTACTTATTCTTGATGAAGCGACCACTGGTCTGGACCCTATTGGTTTGGTTTCCGTTCAGCTCAAACAATGAGTTTGATTGCAGCCGTAATCATTTTTATAATATCCTATGTGATTCGTGTAATGGGGTATCAGCGAAAAAAGTAATAAAGTGTGAAACAACTGAATATGTCAGTTATCAAAGAGCCAGACGCTAAGACGCAGAGCCCGTAACCTATGAGGATAAAACATAAACAATTAAATAAAGTGTTACTTTTGGGGGAGGGAGGAGGTATATTCAAAATTAAGTAATAGCATTTTAAAACACGTAAAACCCAAGTAATTATTATAAAAAACAACAAAAAGAATTTTTAAACTTTAAAGACTAAATTCCTCATATATCAATTAGATATCATCAAGGTTTGTTGCTATACTATTTTCTATTATCTAAAATGGACTACTCGGAACCATAGGTATGTTTGTGAACATAATAGCTTGATATTATTCCGCTAATGTGATATTTTATACTTTAAGGAAGGTGAGATATTTGAGGTATATAACTGTTAAACAAGCAGCTAAACTATGGGAGATAAGTGATAGGCGTGTACGTGTTTTGTGCTCTGAAGGTAAGATTCCT
>DUQJ01000052.1 GCA_012837865.1 Clostridiales bacterium
ACAGATGTTGGAACCTTAAAAACAGATGTTGGAGCTTTAAAGTTAGATGTTGAAACATTAAAAACAGATGTTGAAACATTAAAAACAGATGTTGGAACCCTAAAAACAGATGTTGGAACCCTAAAAACAGATGTTGGAGCTTTAAAGTTAGATGTTGAAACATTAAAAACAGATGTTGAAACCTTGAAAACAGATGTTGAAACCTTAAAAGATAGTTTAGAAGAAACAAATGAACGTATCAAAATGATAGATATGACTATTGAAAATGAAACAAATAAAAATATATGTGTAATTGCAGAAGGGCATCTAAATCTTGATAGGAAGCTAGATGAAGCGCTAAAATCCTTGCAACCGAACATCATGTATCAATTAAAGGTAAACTTTTTAGACAATGAATTAAAGAAAATTAAAGATGTAATAGGAATAAAATAAAGATAAAAGCTTCTAAAAACTCTAGTTAGAAGCTTTTATCTTTAATTATAGTAAAATATATCTTGGCAATTTAAATGAAATCAGTTAATATAATATCGAATAGATGCTAATAATATATTGATAAAGGGGAAAGAATATATGGAACTTAAAACACCGCTTTACGAAAAACATTTAAAACATAAAGCGAAAATAGTTAATTATGCAGGATACCTTATGCCGGTTCAATACTCAACAGGGTTAATAGCCGAGCATTTGGGAGTAAGAAATAATGCTGGAATATTTGATGTATCCCATATGGGAGAGATAGTTTTAAAAGGTAAAGACGCATTGGCGAATTTACAATATATACTTACAAATGATTTTACTTCAATGAAAAAGGGTCAAGTTAGATATAGCCCTATGTGTTATGAAGATGGTGGTACTGTAGATGATTTATTAGTATATAAGATAGATGAAGAAGAATATTTTTTAATTGTAAATGCAGGTAATCATAAAAAAGATGTTGACTGGATAAAAGGAAATTTGTTTGGAGAAGTAGAGTTTGAGGATATTTCAAATGAAGTAGGTCTTATTGCATTGCAAGGGCCCAAATCCTTAGAAATAATCAAAAAACTTTTAAACGAAAATGAAATTCCAAATAAAAATTATACATTTATAAATGATGTAGAAATAAATAGTGTAAAATGTATGATATCACAAACTGGTTATACTGGTGAATATGGTTTTGAAATATTATGCCAATCTAATGAAACTTCATTGTTATGGGATACATTAATGAAGTCAGGAGAAGATTTTGGTCTGATTCCTGCAGGATTAGGAGCCAGGGATACTTTAAGGTTAGAAGCAGCAATGCCCTTATATGGACATGAGCTTTCAGAAAAAATAACACCACTTGATGCAGGGCTAGGATTTGCTGTTAAAATGGATAAAGAAAACTTTATAGGTAAAAGGGCTTTAGAAATAAAGGGAGAAGGTTTACAAAGAAGAGTGGGACTAAAAGTTATAGGCAGAGGAATTGTAAGAGAAAATTGTAAATTGCTATATGATGGGAATGATGTTGGGATAACTAGTTCTGGTACTCTTTGCCCATATCTCAATCATGCATATGCAATGGCATTTTTAAATAAGGAATTAGCAGTAATTGGAACAGAATTAGAAGCTGAAAATAGAGGAAGACTAATTAAGGTTGAAGTAGTATCATTACCTTTTTATAAAAGAAAATTAAAACAGGAGGAGTTATTATGAATAAAACATATTATACAAGAACACATGAGTGGGTAGAATTTATTAGTGAATCAAAAGCAAGAGTAGGATTAACTGATTTTGCACAAGAGTCTATGGGGGATTTAGTATTTATAAATCTACCAGAGGTAGATGATGAAGTTATTGTTGATGAGTCCTTTGCTGATGTTGAATCTGTAAAGGCAGTTGAGGATGTTTTAAGTCCACTAACAGGTATTGTATCAGCTATTAATGATGATTTACTGGATACACCAGAGTTAATCAATCAAGAGCCATATGAAGCTTGGTTAGTTGAAATTGATAATATAACTGAAAAAGGAGAACTACTTGACGAAGATGAATATAAAAAAGTCTTAAGTGAGGAGGAATAATAATGGGCACATATATTCCGAATACGAGGGATGAGCAATTAGATATGCTTAAGAGTATTGGATATGAGAAATTTGATGATTTATTTATAAATATTCCTAGAGAAGTCTATGATAAAGATTTTAAAATACCATATGGTGTATCTGAGCTAGAAGTAAGAAAGATAATGGAGAAGATGGCTTCTAAAAACAGAATATTTAAAACTGTTTATAGAGGTTCAGGAGCATATAACCATTATATTCCATCAATTGTTAAGCAAATCACATCAAAAGAAGAATTTTTAACATCATATACACCCTACCAGGCAGAAATAAGCCAAGGATTACTTCAATCTATTTTTGAATACCAAACAATGATCTGTGAGCTTACCGGAATGGATGTTTCTAATGCCTCAGTATATGATGGTGCGACAGCAGCAGCTGAAGCGGTTATTATGTGTAAAGAAAGAAAGCGGACAAAAGTACTTGTAAGTGAAGCAGCACTTCCTGGTGTATTAAGCACGATAAAAACTTATTGCCATGCACTTGATATGGAAGTTATTGTAGTTCCTTGTAAAAATGGTATGACGGATATATCTAAATTAAAAAAACTACTAGATGATAAAACGGCATGTGCATATGTCCAACAACCTAATATGTTTGGATTAATTGAAGATGTAGATTCTATAGTGGAAATCACCCATGAAGCTGGTGCTAAAGTAATAGAAGGATGTAATCCTGTATCATTAGCGATATTAAAAACACCGGCAGAATATGGAGTTGATATTGCTGTTGGTGAAGCACAGCCTTTAGGATTACCACTTTCATTTGGTGGCCCATATATAGGTTTTATGGCAACAACAGAAAAGCTTGTAAGAAGATTACCAGGTAGAATTGTTGGTGAAACAGTAGATATTAATAACAAAAGAGCATATGTATTAACTCTTCAAGCTAGGGAGCAACATATTAGAAGAGAGAAGGCATTGAGTAATATTTGCTCTAACCAAGCCTTGTGCGCACAAACAGTAGCTGTTTATTTGACAAGTATGGGACAATCAGGTTTATTAGAAGTTGCTAAACAAAGCATGTCAAAGTCACATTATTTAGCTAGTAAAATTACAGGTATTAAAGGATTTGACCAGGTATATGCAGGTGAATTCTTTTATGAGTTTGTTACAACCGCTCCAGTTGATATAAATATCATAATGAATAAACTTGAGGAAAATGATATATTAGGTGGATATCCTTTAATAGAAAAAAACCAAATTATATGGTGTGTTACTGAGATGGTTACGAAAAAAGAAATGGATAGATTGGTTGAATTATTAAAGGAGGTAGAAGGATGAAACTAATATTTGAAAAAAGTAGAAGTGGTAGATCTTGTGATATTTTACCTCCATCTGATGTTCCAGAATATATTATAGACAAAGCTTATACACGAGAATCTGAATGTAGATTACCAGAGATGGCAGAGAATGATATAAGTAGACATTATACGGAAATAGTTAAAAATACCCATGGAGTTAATGATGGTTTCTATCCACTTGGCTCTTGCACAATGAAATATAATCCTAAAATAAATGATGAGATTGCTAATCTAAATGGATTTAAGAATATCCATCCCCTCCAACCAGAGCATACAATCCAAGGTGCTTTAGAGGCGCTTAGTTTAGCAGAAGAATATTTTTGTAAGATAACAGGGATGGATAGAATGTCATTTCAGCCAGCAGCAGGTGCACAAGGTGAATTAACTGGCTTGCTATTAATTAGAGCTTATCACGAAGAAAGAAAAGATTTTAAGCGTAATAAAATTATAATTCCTGATTCTGCACATGGTACAAATCCGGCAACGGCTACTATGGCAGGATATACAGTTATAACGATAGAGTCAAAAGAAGATGGATTAGTTGACCTTGAAAAATTAAAAGAAGTAGTTGATGACGATACAGCAGGTCTTATGTTGACAAATCCAAGCACTATTGGGCTTTTTGAAAAAGATATATTAGAAATAACAAGTATTGTCCATGATAATGGAGGATTAATATATTATGATGGTGCAAACCTCAATGCAATAGTTGGACTTGTTAGACCAGGCGATATGGGATTTGATGTGATACATCTTAATTTACACAAAACATTTTCAACACCACATGGTGGTGGTGGGCCTGGGAGTGGGCCAGTTGGTTGTAAAGATATATTAGCTAAATATCTTCCGACTCCTACGGTTGAGAAATCAGCTGATGGTTATAAATTTAAATACGATAATAAAAATAGCATAGGAACTATGAAGAATTTTTATGGAAATTTCTTAGTTGTTTTAAGAGCTTTAACATATGTTATATCACTGGGGCAAGATGGCCTTAAGGATACTGCTAGAAATGCAGTGCTTAATGCAAATTATATGATGCATAATTTAAAGGATATATATCAAGTAGCATTTGATGGTCCTTGTATGCATGAGTTTGTAATTAGTATAGAAAAGTTAAAGAAAGAGCAAGGAATAACTGCGCTTGATATAGCTAAATCATTGTTAGAGTATGGAATACATCCACCGACAATGTATTTCCCTAATATAGTAGCTGAGGCACTAATGATAGAGCCTACAGAGACGGAATCAAGGGAAACATTAGATGAAGCGATTAATATATTTAAATTAATATATGATAAAGCAAAAAAGACCCCTATTAAATTAAAAGAAGCACCAAACAATACTTATGTAGGACGACTTGATGAGGTTAGAGCAGCAAGAAATCCAATACTAAAGTATAAATTTAAATAAATATAACTAAGAAAAATCCAAAGGCCCAATATATTAATTATTGGGCTTTTAAAGAACAATAATCTCTTGGAGGACAAGTGGTTGATTAAAAACATAAAATATATTATTAGTAAGGATATAAATCCTTATAGGAATTTAGCATTGGAAGAGTATTTATTAGAAACAGTAGATGAAGAAACCTGTATATTATATCTTTGGCAAAATAAACACACAGTAGTTATTGGTAAGAACCAAAATCCTTGGAAAGAATGTAAAGTTAAAGAATTAGAGAGAAGCGGTGGCAGCCTAGCAAGAAGACTTTCTGGTGGTGGAGCTGTATATCATGATCTGGGAAATCTTAACTTTACAATTTTACTTAATAAAAAGAATTATGACCTTAATAAACAACTCGATATAATTATAAAAGCTTTAAAACTTTTGAATATTAATGCTGTGTTTACTGGAAGAAATGATATTACGGTAGATAGTAAAAAGTTTTCTGGTAATGCTTTTTATACAAAAGCTCAAAACTCATATCATCATGGTACTATTTTAATTAATGTTGATATTGTAAATCTTTCGAAGTATCTTAATGTGGCACAAGATAAACTTAAATCTAAGGGAGTAAAATCTGTTAAATCAAGAGTAACTAATTTAATAGATTATAGTCATGATTTGACGATTGATTTAATGAAGATAAAATTAATAGAAGCGTTTTCTATGGTGTATGGCTTAAAAGCAGAAGAAATAGAAGATGAATTCATTGAAGAAAATAGAATTGTAGACCTATATGATAAATTTTCGTCATGGGATTGGAAGTATGGAAGAAAGATTGAGTTTCAACATAGTATAAACAAACGATATAAATGGGGAAATATAGATTTGAATTTAAGCATTAACGAGGGTAGAATTAAAGAATGCATAATATATTCTGATGCGATGGAAGTTGACTTAATAGAAAAACTATCAAATGTACTTTTAAATTGTGTATATTCAAGTAAGAAAATGATAGAAGCTATTGAAAAATTAAAAGAAACTAATAATGAATATCTAGATATAATACAAGAGATACAAAGCTTAATAGAAGAAATTTAAAGGTGGAGAGTGATTAATATGGATAAGGAATATGATTTAATTGTAATTGGGTCTGGTCCTGGTGGATATATAGCAGCGATAAAAGCATCTCAATTAGGAATGAAAGTTGCAATTATAGAAAATAGAGAGATTGGTGGGACATGTCTCAATAGAGGATGTATTCCTACCAAAACTTTAATGCATAGTTCTAATACTTATGCAAAAACATTAGAAATGGAGTGTCTTGGTATTAACATTACTGGGGTCAGTTTTGATTTTGAAAAAATTCATCAAAGAAAAGATAAAATCATAATTGATTTAAGAAGCGGAATTGATAAATTAGTAAAATCAAACAAAGTAGAGGTAATAAAAGCAACAGCAACTATTCAAAAGGATATGTATGTTAAAATATATAATAATGAAATGGAAGAAACGATAAAATCAAATAAAATTTTAATTGCAACGGGTTCAAAACCAGCCATAATACCTATTGAAGGAATTAACAATAAAAATGTATTAACAAGTGATGATCTTTTAGCAAAAACTGATGGATTATATAAGAAATTATTAATTGTTGGAGGCGGTGTTATAGGTGTTGAATTTGCAACGATATATAGAGAATTAGGTGCAGATGTAACTATCCTTGAAGGTCAAGATAGGATACTTCCTCAAATGGATAAGGAAATATCTAGAACTCTGACAATGAGTCTTAAGAAAAAAGGAATTAATATAATAACATCAGCTAATGTAGAAAAGATTATGAAAAATAGTGATTCAAGTTTATCTTGCCATTATAGCTATAAGGATAAGGAAGAAGTAGAAACTTCAGATGGTATTTTAATAGCAGTAGGAAGAGTATCAAATACAGAAAATTTATTAAGTGATGAAGTTTTGCTCGAAATGGATGGTAGAAGTATCAAAGTTGATGATAATTTTGAAACAAGCATAGATAATATATATGCAATAGGTGATGTAGTTAAAGGTATGCAATTAGCACATTTGGCTTCTGCACAGGGAATTGTAGCAGTAGAACATATGAATAAATGTGAAGTGTCAATTAATTTAAATGTAGTTCCATCGTGTATATATACAAATCCTGAGATTGCTAGTGTAGGTATAACACAAGATGAGGCTAAAGCTAAAGGAATTAAAGTTAAGGTGGGTAAATTCCCTATGCTTGCAAATAGTAAAACAATGATTTCTTCAGATGAGAGAGGTTATATTAAAGTAATATTTGATGATGAGACTGATAAGATTATTGGTGCAGATATTATATCTCCAAGGGCAACAGACATGATAGGTGAGATGGCTATGGCAATAGTAAATGGTCTAACCAGCAAGCAAATAAAAGCTGTTGTAAGGCCACACCCAACTTATGAAGAATCTATAACAGATGCAGTTGATAGTATAAAATAAACTTGTAATTAGATGGTAATTAAATAGAATGGCATAGTATAAGGCTTTATGAAATATATATATTAATAATGAATATTTCATGGAGCCTTTTATGATTTTTAAAAAACTTTTTACAAATATAGAAAAATTATCAGTAGAAGAAATAAACCATTTTAAAGATGAAGACAATGTAAATTATAAAAAGATAATATTTACTGCCATATTTTTTATATCGGCTTTTTTCCTGGGAGCTAGCATGGCCAATATAACAAATATAAATCATGCAAATAAGCTAGTGAGTTCTAACAATGTGTTAAATGCCAGTGAAGCTAATTGGGGATTGGGATTTCCAGTAGAAGGTCAAACGCCTATTGGTAATACATCATCAGAAGAACTTGAGAAGTTTGATGCTTATTATATAGGTAATACAAATAATAAAACTATTTATTTGACCTTTGATGCTGGATTTGAAAATGGATTTACACCAAAAATACTTGATGATTTAAAGAAACATAATGTAAGAGCAACTTTTTTTCTAGTAGGCAACTATATTAAAACTTGCCCTGAAATAGTTAAAAGAATTGTGGATGAAGGGCATAGCGTTGGAAATCATACATATAATCATCCT
>DUQJ01000053.1 GCA_012837865.1 Clostridiales bacterium
CTATTGATGATGCTATTACAAAAGTTTCTACTCAAAGAGCAAATTTAGGTGCATGGCAAAATAGATTAGAGCATACAATTAAAAACCTAGATAACTCTGCTGAGAATTTACAAGCAGCTGAAAGTAGAATTAGAGACGTAGATATGGCAAAAGAAATGATGGAATTGACTAAGCAAAATATCTTATCACAAGCTTCAACTGCTATGCTAGCTCAAGCTAACCAAGCACCACAAGGCGTTCTACAATTATTAAGATAATATAAGTTAAATTAAATAAATGTTATAACACAATGAAGGGCTAGAGAATACTCTCTAGCCCATTTTTGCACAAAGTTTGTATATAGTACACAACAAATAGGTATAATAAAGATGTTACAAAACAATACTAAAAAAGGAGTTGTTTCATATGAAAATCACATCAAATTTAAATATAGCAATAGAAATTACAAAGCCTGTTAATAACAAGGTTGTTTCAAAAGAGATTACTAAAATTGCAGAAGAAATTAAAGAAGAGCCTAAGGATGAGTATATCTCTCAAACAATAGAAAAGAAAAACACTTATGCAAAACCTGACAAGGCAGAACTAAGTAGAATAATGGAGGAGAGCAATAAGGCTCATGAAAACCTTAGACAACTAGTTAAACAAATGCTTGAAAAACAAGGATTAACCTTCAATGATCTTGCTGACGGGGAATACATCAAGATAGATGAAGATACTAGGATTAAGGCTCAAGAAATGCTTGATGGCCCCATGAGTGCTGAGAATGTAAGTGATAACATTGTAAACTTCGCAAAGGCTATATCAGGTGGAGACAAAAGCAAGGCAGAAACTTTAAGAGGTGCTATTGACAAAGGGTTTGCTGAGGCAACCAAGGCTTTCGGAGGTTCACTTCCAGAGATATCAACTAAGACTCATGAATTAATAATGTCAAAATTAGACGCTTGGATGTCCGAGTAATAATTAAAATAGGAGGTAGCTATGAAAATAGAAAGTTCTAATTCTGTCAAATATAAACCACCAAAGCAAAGTGTAAGAGTAGATCCAATATTAAAGAAAGAACGGATAATAAATAGCAAAGAATCTATTAGTAAGTCAAAAACAGAACTGGGATACAAACCCTCAATGCAAGAAGAGTTAATAATTAAGTCTGTGGAGGAAATTAACAAAAAATTAATGGGTAAACCAACAGGCATTGAAATTTCAATTCACAAGAAAACAAATCAAATAATGGTTAAAGTTATAAATACAGACACAGGTGAAACAATAAGAGAAATTCCCGCTGAAAAGGCATTGGATGTCGTAGCACATATGTGTGAGGTTGCAGGAATTTTCATGGACGAAAAGCGATAAATTGAAAATAGAGGTGTTTAATGAATAATAAGATTGATAAATTAAATTTCTGGAAGTTAACTCTTGCTGAAGTTGTGCTGTACATACTAATGTTAGTATTGACATCAGTATGTATCCCCATTATGATTGTATTGACAATATTCACTCTAGTGTCCGGAGATCCTCACACTTTCTTGATTATAGGAGTTCCCATATTAGTCTTCATGTTACTTCAGAATACTATGTTAATTTACCCTAATATTAAAAGGGCAAAAGAACTCACCAAGGTGAACAGTGTTACCTTTATAGTTAACTTGTTTAAACTTATGGCTAAAACTCTACTTTTCCAGACTGTTATAAATGTTGTTATAGTATCTTGTGCAGTAATTATTATGTATAATAACTAAATACAAAAGGAGGAATTAATATGATAAACAATAATAGAATGAGGCTTTTCGGGATGGCATCTGGCATGGATACTTCTCAACTGGTTAAAGATATGACAGCTACACAAAGATATAAAATTGAAAGTATACAAAAAAATCAATCTTTACTCAAATTAAGAAATGATGCATGGAAAGATATGAACAAAAAAATGTATGATTTTCATACTAAATTTACTCATAAATTAAGTCAAAAAAGCACATTCACTGCTAGCAAGTCAACTTCTAGTGATGAATCAGTAGTAACAATAAATAATTCAGATAGTGCTCCTAAAGGCACTCACAAAATAAAAGTTGACCAGTTAGCCGAAACAATATCCATTGCTAAAAGATTAGATAACCCTACAGGAACTCTGTCAGCCGATGTGGACATTGATTTCCAAGTTGGCCAAGGTAGTAATGTAAAATCAATAACTGTTAAAGCTTTACAAGGTGACACGAATGAAGACATTGCTAGAAAGATGGCAAGCGAACTTAAGAATGCTGGTTTTTCAGCCAACTATGCAGACGGTGTATTCTTTGCCAATTCAACCAAGACTGGTGCTGATGAAGCAATTAATATAAGTTCTTCTAGTGAAGCTGCTAAAGATTTAATGAAGATGGTTGGCTTAGTTGATTCAGACAACAAAGGTGTTACTGGTAAAGATGCGGTATATCAATACAATGGGGAAGAATTTGCTAGTTCTACTAATCAGGTGAAAGTAAACGGGCTTGATTTAACATTGAAATCAACTTCCAATTCAAATGTAATGATTTCCTCAGAAACTAATGCAGATGAAACTTACAAATTAATCAAAGAGTTTGTAAGTGAATACAATAAACTAATTGAGGATATTAGCACTAAGGTTGGAACAAGACCAGACATGAGTCTTAAACCTTTGACTTCTGAAGAGAGAGATGCTATGTCTAAATCAGATGCTAAATTATGGGATGATAAAATTAACGATTCTTTATTCTACAGAGATAAACAATTGGAACAATTCGCCAGCACTGCTAGAAGTTCACTTAGCAAGGCATTTAATGGCAAAACCTTAAGTTCAATAGGAATTGTGACTGGACCATGGCAAGAGAAAGGTAAATTGCATATTGTTGGGGATGAGGATGACCCATCGCAAACAGGAAAACCCAACAAATTAAAAGAAATGATTGCAAATGATCCTTCAGTTGTAACTGATTTAATTAATGGAATTAGCAAGAATTTATACGAGTCGCACAGTAAATCACTGGGCTCCAATAGTTTAAAAAGTGCCTTAAACTTCTACAATGATAAAGCAATGAATGAACAAATGAAAAGTTATGATAAGCAAATATCTAACTTAGAATCTAGATTGTATAAAATGGAAGAAATGTATCACTCTAAATTCTCTGCTATGGAAAGAATGATGCAACAAATGAATAGTCAAAGTTATTGGATGTCACAACAATTTGGGGGTTACTAATGACAAACGCACATCAAAAGTATCTAGAAACCAGCACACTTTCTGCTAGCAGTCATGAATTGACAACAATGTTATATACAGGTGCATTGAAAAACTTGAACCTAGCAAAGATGAACATTGTCAGCAAAGATGTAAACAAGGCTCACGAACATCTTATCAAGGCCCAAAATATCATTGAAAAATTAAGGACAACATTAGATTTAAGAGCTGGCGGGGATATCGCTGCAGGCCTAGATAGCCTTTATGAATATATGATATACACTTTAATTAATGCTAATATGAATAAAAATATAGAGTTAATAGAAGAAGTTGTAGGATATGTTGAAGAGTTGAGAGAAACGTGGAAGCAAATTAAATAAGCTTTTGTAAATAAAAAGAACCTTAAAAGGTTCTTTTTATTTTGTAAATTAGTTGTCAAAGTGTTGACAAGGTTGAAAATCTGTGTTATAATTTAATTAACCAATAAAACATTATGAAATTAAATGGAGGTAACTACAATGACTCAAAAACAAATACAATATATTAAAGATAATAATTTATTCGGATTAAATGATGTATTAACAGAGAAAGAAAGCTGGGATGACTTAGAACTCATTAAATCAGAAATTGTAACAAATATAGCAAATACAGTTCAATATTATTGGATTGACAAAGATGACTACTCAAAAAATAGAGCATTATTAGATTATATTCAAGAAAATGAAGCTGACATAATTCTTTCAGGTGTAAACGATCTTGAAAAATATAATGTTGATAATTATGTTGATAGTATGATGTTGTTAGCAAAAGACATATTAGAAGTTAAGATAATGAAATAAAATAACTTATTCAAATTTTAATTGTGATTAATTTATGTGTTCTTGTATTGATTTTGTGTAAGCATATAGTAGCTGTTGACAACCCTGTAAACCTATATTATAATGTAATTAACAAATCAAATAATGGAGGTTGATGAATATGAGCAAAGAATTCAAAATGGGTCAAAAATTTACATTTAAAGGCGTAGGATGTGTTCCGGATAGCATAGCTGAAATAATCGGATTCACAAAAACACAAGTTAAATTTATTGTAATTTCAGGATATGATGGAAGAAAATATAATCAAAGTGCTAAATTGAGAAAAAATGAAGAAGGTCAATATATAACTCCTTACAATAGATTTACAATAAGACCAAGTGATGAAATTAAATAAATAACATATAAAAGAGGTTAACATTTTCAATGTATTAACAACCTCTTTAAATTAATTAACACTTAATTTAAAGAGGTTGATTATAAAGTTTGATATTTACATAAATACATGTTGACATTTACTGTATCACATGTTATAATGCATTCATACATGATGTAAATTAAATAGGGGGTTATAATATGAGTATAAATAAATTTGAAAAAGAGATAGTTATCAAAAAAGCACAGGAAATTATGAAAACAATAAATAACACTATGTATCAAGTAAAAAAAAGAACCATTAGAAATTTTACTCTCGCTCTTGCAACAAGTTTAATCATGTCTTCTACAACTTTTGCTGGAGAACATACTGTTAATGATTGGAATAGTTATAAAAATGCAATTAGACAAGATATATTAAAACAAGATGAATCTATTATTGTAAATTATGAAGGCGATGAAATATATAAATCATTAAATGATTTAAATGCTTTAGTGAAAACAATGTATAATGAAGTTGCAGATGGTATGCTTGGAACACTTGAAGAAAATAATGTTAGAGGAATTCATTTTAAAACAAATGGAATTGTATCAGGTGATGTTGATTACAAATTAATTTCAGGAGAATATAATATAACATATAAAAACTCATTTCAAGATATGCAAGAGTCTCAAACTATTATAGACAATTTCTTAAGTAACAATATTGATTCTTCTATGTCTGACTATGAAAAAGTTAAGACTATCTATAATTTTGTTATTGATAAACTTAGTTATGGATACGCGAATACTGGAGATACCGCTCAAGATGAATTAAATGAAAGAAATATTCTATTAGGTTTGCAAGGTGAAGCTGTTGTATGCGAAGGCTACTCAATGCTTTTCTCTAAAATGATGACTAGTGCTGGCTATAATAATAAAATAATAAGAGGTAAAGTTGATAGTGGTGGTCATTCTTGGAACTTGGTTGAAATTGATAACCAATGGTATCATGTAGATGCCACCTGGGGAGACGATACATCAGAAAAAATACAGGAAGACTACTTCCTAACGTCTGATGATTTTATAGAGGCTATAGATAATCCTCAACTTAATCGCACATGGATTAAAAGTAATTATCCACAGGCATTAGAAATATACAATAAAGAAATTGAAAATGAAGACCATATTGAGGCTACAAATGCTGTTGAATTTGCTGAACTAAAAAAAACTCAAGAATTATTAGATATTGCTCGGAGCTTAGTAAACGAATTAATAGAAGATGATGTGAAGATTAATTTGAATTCTAGACTAGATGAACTTCAAATATTAATTAATAAAGATTTAATTGAACAACTTAATGAAGCTACTAATGCTGTTGAATTTGCTGAACTGCAGAAAACTCAAGAACTGTTAAATATTGCCCGTGAATTAGTAAATGAATTAATAGAAGATGATGATAAATTTAATCTTACTTCTAGATTAAATGATTTACAAATATTAATTGATGATTATAATGAACAAATTAACAAAGCTACAGAAGCTGTTGAAGTTGCTGAAATGGAACAAACACAAGAATTACTAAATGTTGCCCGTGAATTAGTAATTGAATTAAAAAAAGGAGATGATAAATTTAATCTTACTTCTAGATTAAATGATTTGCAAATATTAATTGATGAAAACTCAGAAATTGATATGCCAGAAATACCTGATGATACTACAACAGGTGGGGCTATTGATGTAGAAATTCCTGAAGAACCTGAAATTGAACCGGAACAACCTGAACAACCTGAAATTCCTGAAGAACCAGAAGAACCTAAAGAACCTGAAATTCCTGAAGAACCTGAAACACCTGAAACACCTGAAGAACCTGAAGAACCTAAAGAACCTGAAATTCCTGAAGAACCTGAAACACCTGAAACACCTGAAGAACCTGAACAACCTGAAGAACCTGAAATTCCTGAAGAACCTGAAACACCTGAAACACCTGAAGAACCTGAACAACCTGAAGAACCTGAAATTCCTGAA
>DUQJ01000054.1 GCA_012837865.1 Clostridiales bacterium
AGTGGAACAGCATCTAAGTATGTAACCATACTTGAAGGTATTCAGCAAAATGTGAATGATGATACAAGGGTATTTTACTCTGAAGGATGCCATCTATATAAAGATAGGGTAGAACCACTTGCTTTACCTAATGATAGAATAAGTGAAGCAGTAACAATTGCTAAGCTCAGTGACATGGTTATTTTATGCTTAGGATTAGATAGTACGATAGAGGGGGAAGAAGGAGATACTGGGAATAGCTATGCAGCAGGAGACAAAGTAGACCTTTCTTTACCAGCATCACAGGTGAAATTGTTAGAAGCAGTTGTTAAAACAAAAATACCTACTGTTGTTATTATTAATAGTGGGAGTAATATGGACTTAACTTATGCAGATGAAAATTGTGCGGCTATCATTCAAGATTGGTATAGTGGTTCAAGGGGTGGGGAAGCCTTGGCACAAGTTCTATTTGGTGATTATAGCCCTTCTGGAAGACTACCACTTACATTTTATAAATCTGCTGAGCAATTACCAGATTTTAAAGATTATGCTATGGAGGGTAGAACTTACCGGTACTTTAAAGATACACCACTTTATCCTTTTGGATATGGCTTATCTTATACAACCTTTAAGTACACTAATTTAAAGATCAATAAACAAGAGATAAACCCAGGAGAAGATATAGAAATTAGTATATCTGTAGAAAACACCGGAACAATGCCAGCAGACGAAGTAGTGCAAGTTTATATAGAAGACCATGAATCAGCTTATAGAGTGGCAAACCATAGTCTTTGTGGTTTTAAGAGGATATCATTAAATCCAGGAGAAAGTAAAATCGCAAGATTTACTGTAAAATCGGAAAGCATGGGTGTAATCACAGATGAGGGGCAAAGAATTATAGAACCTGGTAATTTCACAATGTTTGTTGGTGGGCAACAACCAGATAAGAGGAGCTGTGAATTAACAGGGGAAAAATGTTTGAATGTAAATTTTAAAATTAAATAAAAGATTATATTAAATATTCTAAGGAATAAGAAAGAGATAATTGATAAAATAAGATATAGAGGTTGTTTCATTAACCTTTATATCTTATTTTTGTGTATAAAATCTTGTAAAAGGTTGATATATATTGACATTTAGAAAGAATAAATATATAATCATGTTATAAGGTAATCGGTTAGGTAATATTAGACTAAAAATTGAATTACTATAAGGGGGCAAGAGGGTGGATACAAACTTAATAAAAACAACCTTGGCACAAGAAGCTGAACAAGAGGTTAAAGAAAATATATTGAAATTTTGGTCAGAAAAAACAATAGATTCAAAAAACGGAGGGTTTTTAGGCTCAGTAGAAAACAATCTTTCAATTAATCAGGAGGCCCCTAAAAGCTCAGTCCTTAATACGAGAATTCTTTGGACGTATTCAAAAGCCTACAATATGTTTGGAGATAAAGAATATTTAACATTGGCAAACAGGGCATATAACTTTATAAAAACAAGCTTATGGGATCAAGAATATGGTGGTCTTTTTTGGATGTTAGATTACATGGGAAATCCAATCAATACAAAAAAACAAATATACGCCCAAGCTTTTGGAATATATGCCTTGTCAGAGTATTATTTGGCAACAAAAAACGAAGAAAGCCTTGAGTACGCAATTAAATTATATAATTTAATAGAAAAATATAGTTACGATCAAAAAGATAAAGGATATTTCGAAGCTTGTACAAGGGAATGGGAAACTACAAATGATTTACAATTAGGCCCTGGAGAAATGAATGAGAAACGATCTATGAATACTCATTTGCATATCTTAGAGGCATATACCAATTTATACCGCGTGTGGAAAGATGAAAAGTTTAAAGGGCAATTTCAGGAATTAATCAAGGTAACATTAGATAATATTGTAGATCATGAAACACATCACTTTAAAATGTTTTTTGATGAACAATGGAATAGTAAGTCTGAAGTTATTTCCTATGGACATGATATAGAAGGTAGTTGGCTTTTGTTTGAAGCTGCCCAGGTGCTAGGAGAAGAAAAATTGTTAAAAAGGACCAAGGAAACTGCTTGTTTAATGGCCCAGAAGATATACGAACAAGCTATAGATGAAGATGGTGCAGTGATTAATGAGAGATTTGAAGATGGGACATTAGATGAAGAACGAATTTGGTGGGTACAAGCAGAAGCAGTTGTAGGTTTTATTAACGCTTATGAAATGACAGGTAGCCTACATTTTTTACAAGCAGCTAATGAAACTTGGAATTTTATCAAGGGATATATGATTGATAAGAAGCATGGGGAATGGTTTTATAATGTATCTAAAGAAGGTAAGCCAAACAATGATTACTTAAAGGTAGGTCCTTGGAAATGTCCTTATCATAATAGTAGAGCTTGTTTTGAAATAGTAGACAGAATGAAATAAACAGAGGAATTACATCTTGGAAAATCATTTAAAAACAATTATCTAAAGTATTTTAACAATGGATATTGACATTGTTAAAAAGACATGTTATTCTAAGAGTAGAAACCGGTTAAGTAAATATGTCTATAACATATGACGGTTATAATGGAAGCCATGTAGATATTAACAAGATATAATAAAAAGGCATATATTACACTTTAATTATAATGAAATATTGTTGAATGTAAATAACAATATCTATATAATATCG
>DUQJ01000055.1 GCA_012837865.1 Clostridiales bacterium
ATACATTTATCAACTTTTTCTCTATCTGATAATGTATAATCATTAATATGCGTATCTAATGTAATCGTCATTGCTCTAGTAATTCCAGTCATAAAAGATAATATATCAGATGCTTCATGAAACAAATTATTTTCTTTTGCTGAAATAAACTCAGCATAAACACTTTCAAATTCTCCAACCAACTTATCTATAACTAACATTTTTACTCTCCTTTTTACTCCTTAATATTATTCCCAATTATCTTCTTCAATCATATCATAATATTCGTTCAATGGTTTCATATGTTGTCCATCATTACGATAAAAAAAGTTTTTCTTCTTATATATTAAAAATTTTTCACTGTATGGATAGTCAACCAGTCCACATATACCCCCACATTCAGGGCAAACTCGCTCTGTTATATCTATATCATAAACTTTACTATGTATTTTAATTAGATTGCTTTGATTATATACCTTATTGCAACTTCTACATTGAACCATTTGCTTTTTTTCTTTATCTGTCACCTGATAACCGTCACCTCGCCTCTGTTGTTTGCCCTACACCTTTAATAATATCACACTTTTGCTTGTTTGTCAATAGTTTTATTGTACGTTTATTAAAAAGTTTTAATCTTTTTACCTTTCAATTTTTTAAAGCCTTCTTATAACTGTATCATTGTCAAAACTTTTATTACTCTTTTTAATTAACTCTATTCTATAATTGGCTCTAAATCTCTTATATTCACTAGTTGTGATGGTTCATGTTCACTCTCGTAAAATACATTACCTATAGCACAAGCACTTGGTTTTTCACAACACCATGAAAATTTGATTATTTCTCCATCTTTAAAGTCTCCTATAAAGTAGATTCTATTAGGGTCTCTCTTATATTTAGCCTTTAGTGGCATATCAAAGCCATATCTTTTATACATATCTATCATTCTTTGTTTATCTCTCATATATTCCCATCTTTGTTTAGCATTCATATATATATCTCTCCTTTTTTCAAATAAAATATTGTTTCTACTATGTAATATCTCTCCTTGCTGATCTAAACATCATAAGTAACATTTCCGATACTGGCTTCTTTCTATCTTTTCTTAATGCTTTCTTCACAGATTTCAAATTATACCATTCACCTTTATAATGCCACCCGTTAGGAATATAAACTCCTACCTTATAAGGTATTTCACCTTTTACTTTATTATATACATCCTCTGGCATAATATAGTAATTAAAGTCTCCCAAGAAGTTGTGACCATTTTCTGAACGAAAATCTTCAAGTGACGACTTTACCTCATAACAATAAAAATCTCCTTTTTCTATTCCCGACACAGTATTATTGACAGGTTTAAATTGCATATAATCCACCCTAACCGCATCACTTGTGCCATAATTAAATGTAACTTCTCTAGCCCAATAAACTCTCGGATCGTTATGTGGGCTTATATGTTTCTGTATAGATGTTGATAATAATTCTGTAATATTTGCCCTACTGTTCATAAAATCCCCTTCATATTCTTTAGTTACTGTACATTTAAATTTTCTCATCGCTAACTCTCTCCCTAGTTTTTATTTACTATCAACCCTAATAGCATACTTATAATTTACACTATATGAATCAACTCCTGATTGCTGATTACACCAATCATCCAAAAACTCTTGTAATTCATCTTCTTTTGTAATATTTTCATATGCATCCTCATGAAGTTCTTCACAAGCACTCTCAATGATACTACTTGCATCTAGTGATAGAGGTATCTTTTGAGTTGACCAAACATACTCAGGTAGAGGAATATCCTCATCATTACAATATTCAATGAAATTTTCAATTTCCATAAAATACCCTTCGTTATATTGATAATCGTCAGAATACATCATTTCTTTATGCTCATTAGGAACGTCTTTATAGCTTGAAATAACTGCCTTACTAAGAAGTCTATTTTCTCTTTCTGTTTCCCAATGATTTCTACAACCTTCGTTCATACACATACCTCTAACTGGCTCATGACAAATTTCACAAAGTTGAAGTACCCCATTATAGCAATTATGACATGTTTCAATAAATCCTCTTCCTTTTTCATATAACCATCCAGTGCCTCCGCATATATCACATAATCTTTCATTGTCCTTTGGTACTTTTGGTAATAATTCTATTTTCTGACCAATTAATTTTTCTAGCATACTAACTCCTTTCCTTAAATTTAATCAAACCGTGCTTTTATTCTTCAAATATCTTATCAAAATCATCTTTCCACATTATTTCTGCTAATACTTCGGACTCACCACACATCATCATTTGAATAATTACTACAGGGCGTTTATCGGTTGTATAATAGCCTCTATAATCATCACTACTATGATATATTTGCTTGCTTAAATGTGGTA
>DUQJ01000056.1 GCA_012837865.1 Clostridiales bacterium
AATCATTTTCGGACAATGAGAATAGATACCTTGCATTAAGACCTAGTTTTAATTGGGGAGACTTAAAAGCAGGTGAATACACAGCCGATTATGAAAGATTTGTAATTGATCAATTTGTATTTAGAGATAATTGGATAGGTTTAAAAACAATTTCTGAAAGATTTCTTTTAAAACAAGAAATAAATTCGGTTTATATTGCAAAAGAAGAGTATTTGATAGAAAGGCATGATAAGAGCACTATAAATAAAGAGCAAGAAGAAGTAAACATACAAAGATTAATTGAATTTATAAAGAAATATGATAATAAATATATGTCAAATGTTAATTTGATGCTAGTTCCTACTGCATCAGAAATATTAGTAGATAAATTACCTTTATTTGCAAATGGTTATGATCAGTTAGCACTTATCGATAGGATAAATAAAGAATTAGGAAATAAAAATATACTTGTAGATATAAGCGACACTTTAAAAAGTCATAGTAATGAATATATATATTATAAAACAGATCATCATTGGACAAGCTTGGGGGCATATTATGCATATGAAAAGTGGGTAGTTAACAATGGGGTGCAGCCTATAGCAAGAGATGAATTTGATGTAATTGAGCTAAAGGATTTTTATGGGACTTTATATTCTAAAATAAATATTAATATAAAACCGGATATAATTAACCTATATAAGATTAAAAAAGATATGGGCTATATCCATATTTCGGATAATAAAGATAAAAGTAATAGCTTATATGATTTATCTAAATTGAATATAAAGGATAAATATTCTGTGTTTTTGGGTGGCAACCATTCAATAGACGAAATAACTACTAATAATAAAAACGGCAAATCTTTATTATTGATAAAAGACTCATTTGCTCACAGTATTATACCTTTTATATGTAACCATTTTGAAAAAGTATATTTAATTGATTTAAGATATTTTAACACTAGTTTAGAAACGTTTATAGAAGAAAAAGAAATTACAGATATATTAGTCTTATATAATGTTATCAACTATGTTAAGGATAATAACGCTAGCAAGCTATTAAAATAAAAGTCATATGTAATATCTAACATGCATAATCTTTATAAAAGTATTAGGAGTTATTTATATGGACAATAAAGTGCTTGTTCGAGAGAGAGTGTTTCAAGAAGATAAATTATATGATGGTGTTGTAGTATTAAGATATAAAATCAAATACCCATATTTTGTTTCCGATAATAATCAAAAGTTTTTTGATAAATTAAATGATTATTATTGTATGTACACTTTAGATTATATAAACCATGACATAGCAAAGATGTATAAAATGGCAGTAGATAATTATAATGAAAATAAAAAGAAGGGATATCCTTTTAATGCTTATGAAGTAGTATCTGAATATAATGTAAGTTATAATAAAAACTGTGCAATAAGTTTGTATTTTGATAGATATGAATATATGGGTGGTGCGCATGGTAATACTTTAAGGTATTCAGACACATGGGATATTCAAAAGAAAAGTAATATATTATTAAGTGATTTGGTAAAAGCTATAGCAGATTATAGAAACTTTATAATTGAAAGTATTATTAAAACAATATCAAATGAAATTGAGCATGGTAATAACTTTTTTTTTGAAAAATATGAAGGATTAGTTAGGAATAGTTTTAAAGAATCAAACTACTATCTTAGTGATGTAGGAATTGTTGTATACTTTTTACAATATGATATAGCGCCATATTCTAGTGGCATTCAAACATTTACTATTCCATATAGTATAGATGGAGTTGAAGAACCAACTTGTTATTAAGAAAGACAAAGATAATAAAAAGGATTAGGTATGAGCCTAATCCTTTGTTGTTCTACTCTCCGCCTGGCCCGCTTCTTTTTTCATCATCAGGAACTTCAGCATGAGTATTTTCAAACTTATTTGTATTTGATTTGTTGTTTTCACTTGTTGATTTGTTGTTTGTATTATCTTTTGATAATTTGTTATTAACATTGCTTGTATGGCTTTTGTTTCTCGGCATGATAACCCTCCAAATTTTAAAATGTTTTACATCAATAGTATTTGAAGGATAATTTAAATTATGCTTATTAATCTATGGTAAAGTTGCCCAGCCTTAAGGAACGTAGATAGTCGATATTAACACTGTAGTGATAGTTTGAAGAAATATCTTCGAAATATTCAGCAAAAGCTTCTAAATCAGCAGCAGCATTTTTATCTTCTATAAGTTTGTCATATCTAGCAGTTGATTTATTTTCAATCATTTTAAATAAATAATATCCATTATCATCTTCTAATATATCACTCATATCACTGTTATTTAATTTTACAAGTGAGTTTTTAATATCTTCAGTTAGTTGGCCGTCACTTTTAATAAAACTAATAGATTTGTGTTCTAAACTAGGGACCTCTTTGGATAATAAGTCAAACCAGTTTGCTGTAATTGCAGCTTTATCTCGAACATCTTCTAATGTTTTGTGGGCATCAGATTTTTCTGAATCATCTAAAGGAAGAATATTACCAGCATCATCAGCCTTGTTTTTTGAAACAAATAGATACTCAAGATCGTATTGCCTGTATTCTTCGAAGGAGATTTCAGATTTAATTGCTTCGTAATCAATATTAAATGATTTAATTAAATCTTCTTGAAAACGATCAACTAAAAGCATTGTACTAGTCATATCTTGAAGATACTTTCTGGTAAAGTTGTTTTTCTCCATTTCTGACTCAGATATAACTTCGCTAATTAACAAGTCGACTTTTTCCTCAACATCTATTTTCTCTTGATCAGTTAAGGCATAACCATTTTTAAGAGCTTCTCTATAAAGAACATTATATTTTATAATAAGATCTAAAACTTGTGACTTAGCATATTCTCTCATTGTAATATCTGGTGATTTGTTGTATTCGCTATCCCAATAACTCCTCTGTAATAAAGCTTGATAAGTTTCGTCTTTTTTCTTCCCCTCAGCTTCGATTACATAAAAATAATATCTTAAATCATTTAGTGAATATTTGTCTTTATCAATTGTAAACATTGTTCTTACTTTAAATTGGTCAAATAAAACAAGACCGACTAATAAAGTAATTAAAATAGAACCTAAAACTATAGGAATCCATTTGTTGATTTTCTTTTGTTTCTTTTCTATAACATTTTTAGGCTTCTTAATCGTTTTCTTAGAAATATTCAATGTGTTACACCTGTACCCTTCC
>DUQJ01000057.1 GCA_012837865.1 Clostridiales bacterium
ATGATGATTGCAGTTCCAATAATAATCATAATACTACTTATAACTACTTCTAGTTGGATCGAACCCGTTCTTTTCTTATTAACTATAGGAATTTCAGTTGTTATCAATATGGGTACAAATATCTTCTTTAAAGATATTTCATTTATTACACAAGCCATTTCACCCATATTACAATTGGCAGTATCCCTTGATTATGCAATATTCTTGTTAGGAAGTTTTGAAAGGTTTAAAAAAGAAACTGATGATATTAATGAAGCTATGGCATTAGCAATTAAACGTTCTACACCAACTATTCTTGCAAGTGCTTCAACAACTCTGTTTGGTTTTGTTGCCTTGTTATTTATGAGATTTAGAATAGGGGCTGATCTTGGAATAATATTGGTTAAAGGAATTGCTTTATCATTTATTTGTGTAATAGTGTTTTTGCCTGCTTTAACACTTTTATCATATAAATTAATCGATAAGACAAGGCACAAAATAATTATTCCACAATTTAAGAATATTGGTAAGCATACTATAAAGTTAAAATTAATTGTACTTATATTAGTAACACTCTTAATATTTCCAGCATTTCAAGCTCAAAAGAAAAATATATTCTTATATGGCTTGGGTAGCGAACTTTCAGATAGTATAAGATCAGGGAAAGATACTCGTAAAATAAATGATGAATTTGGTAACTCTACACCTATAGTTTTATTAGTTCCAAAGGGCAATCTAAGTCATGAAAAAGATCTGGCTGCTCTTTTAGAACAAGAACGAAATGTCACTTCGGTTATTTCTTATTCAAGCATGGTTGATAATGCAATTCCTATTGACTTCTTAGATGATAGCATTATTAATCAATTTTATTCCGAAAATTATAGTAGAATTATTATTAATACTAATACTACATCAGAAGGGCCAGAAGCATTTAAACTTGTCGAAAGAGTAAATTCGCTAACAAATACTTACTATGGAGATGATTTTTATTCCTTGGGCATAAGTGTGAATTTATATGATATTAAAACTGTAGTAGAAAAAGATACACCCGTTATTAATACAATTGCAATAATATCAATAGCATTAATATTATTAATTACATTTAAATCTTTAATTCTACCAATCCTTTTAATTTTAACAATCGAAACATCTATATGGATTAATTTGTCTATACCTTATTTCACTGGGACTCCACTCTGCTATATTGGTTATCTGGTTATAAGTACTGTGCAGTTAGGTGCAACTGTGGACTATGCAATCTTATTAACCGATCATTACCTACATAATAGAAAGACTCAACCAAAGAAAGAAGCTATTATTACAACACTTAGCGAAAGCGCCAATTCAATATTTGTCTCAGGCTTTATTCTAGCATCCGCTGGTTTTAGTCTTGGATTTATATCAAGTGACCAAATAATATCTGAATTAGGTATACTATTAGGTCGTGGAACACTACTTTCAATGACATTAGTAATATTATTTCTGCCAGCTACATTAGTTCTATTTGATAAATTAATATTTAAGACAAGAATAAATAAAAACAAGGAGGTAAATCATGTTTAAAAAATTAATAAGTTTATTAATCATAACAATGCTATTGTCTGTAAATACAGTACTTAACCCTATAAGAATCACTATTGCTAAAGGATTAAATATTCAAAATACAGCAACTATTAGTACATTATCAACCGACGTCACACTAAGCCAACCTCCAAAAGAAGAGGTTATATATGGCAAGCTAAATAGTAGCGGTGGTGTTGATGGATTATATGTTGTAAATTCTTTTGAAATAGATAAAGAAACTAATATAATAGATTATGGAAAATATGAATTAACTAAAAATCTTACAAGCAATGAGGATCTCATATTAAATAATGACTCTGTTACTTTCACTTCTAATGATGATAAATTTTATTATCAGGGAAATTTAGAAGATAAAGTATTGCCTTGGGATTTTGAAATTAATTACACGCTTGATAATAATCCTATAAACCCAAATGATTTAGCTGGTAAAAAGGGATTATTAAAAATAGAAATATCAACACAGAGAAATCCTAATGTTAATCTATCATTTTATAAATACTTTATGTTACAACTTTCTGTTACATTAGATACCAATAATTGTAGTAATATTAGTTCTACAGGCTCTACTGTTGCAAATGCTGGTACTAACAAAATATTTAATTATACTATAATGCCTAATACTGATTCTAAAATAATACTATCTGCTGATGTAAAAGACTTTGAAATGGAAGGAATATCAATAGCAGCTTTACCTTTCTCTATGGATATTGCGATTCCTAATACTGACAATCTAGTAGATGATTTAAATGAATTATCAGAAGCTATAAGTCTTTTAAATGAAGGAAGCACAGAACTAAATGATGCAGTACTAATGCTAAAAAATGGCTCAAGTGATTTGAATTCTGGAGCAGATGTTTTGGATTCCGGTCTTAAATCTTTAAATCAAAATTCAACCTCTATAGTAGATGGTTCTAAAAAAATAAAGACTGCACTTAATACTATTAACAAGCAACTAAGTTCCAGTAATACATCAATTCCTACGGGTTCTTTTAGTGAATTGCCCCAGGGCTTGAATGAATTATCTGAAGGTCTTAATTCAATAGCTACTGGCCTCAAAGATTTAAATGATGGTTTATCTCTTGCTTATACTTCACTTGATTCTGCAATGCAAGGAATTCCAAAAGCAATATCTGAAAAAGATTTAGGGGAATTATATACTGAGAATTATGGTAATCCTACATTTGATTTATTAGTTGAACATTATAAATCTTCATTAACAATTAAAGGAACATACGAACAAGTTAAACCTGCATTTATTCAAGTAAATATGGGTATTGAAAGTATTATTTCAAACATTGAGACTATATCAACCACAATTACTACCATATCCGCTGGATTAGATGAGTCATTAAGTAGTATGGATGCATTAGAGCAGCTACCCGAATTAATTGCTGGATTAGCTACACTTTCAAATAGCTATGATGAATTTCATCAAGGACTTAAAGAATATACAGGTGGTGTTAGTTCAATTTCAACTGGTTACAAAGACATTAACTCAGGCATAGGTTCATTTGACTCCGCTATATCAGAATTATACAAAGGGACTAACGAATTATCTCAAGGGACTAACGAATTAAATACACAAACACAGGATATGCCTAAGCTAATAAATGATTCAATTAATAATTTGCTAAGCTCATTTGATACAAGTGAATATAAAGCGATATCATTTACATCACCACTTAATACAAATATAAAATCAGTTCAATTTGTTTTAACAAGTGATAGTATCAAAAAAGAAGTAATAACAATAGCAAAAGAAGTGGAAATTAAAGATACTTTATGGGATAGATTTATTAATCTATTTAAATAATACATACACAAAAAGAGACCTGTCTAATAATATATAGGTCTCTTTTTTATCTTTTTATTATCTAATACTATCTTTCATTTTCTTTACATAATCAAAAACTGAATCTACAGCTTGTTCTCCTTTTTCTTCTATAATCTTAACAATCGCACTACCCACAATTACTCCATCTGCTAAGTGAGATAATTCCTTTGCCTGTTCTGGTGTTGCTATACCAAATCCAATCGCACAAGGCGTGTCTGATACAGCTTTTGCTCGATTTACCATTGTAGAAATGTCTGTTTTTATATCATCTCGGATTCCAGTAACACCTAAAGATGATACACAATATATAAATCCTTCTGATTCTTTAGCAATCATGCTAATTCTGTCGTTGGATGTAGGAGCGATTAGAGGAATAAAATCTACTCCACAATCTTTACATTGAATTGCTAATTCATCTTTTTCTTCATAAGGAAGATCTGGTACTATTATTCCATCTACTTCGACTTCCTTACATTTTTCTAAAAATCTCTTTACGCCATAAGTATATACTGGATTGTAATATGTTAAAAAAACTAAAGGTATATTACTTTTTTCTCTTACTCTTTTAATCATATCAAATAAATCATCTGTTGTTGTTCCTGCTAATAAAGCTCTTTCATTAGCAAGTTGAATTACCGGGCCTTCTGCTGCAGGATCAGAAAATGGTATCCCTATCTCTATTAAATCTGCCCCCGCCTTCTCCATTGCGTATATTAGTTTTTCTGTTGTTTCAATGTTAGGGTCTCCGCCTGTAATAAAAGGTATAAATGCTTTTCCATTTTCAAATGTTTTTTTTATTTTACTCATTAATATTCGCCCCCCTATATCTAGCTATTGCAGCTACATCTTTATCTCCACGTCCTGAAAGATTAATAACAATTATATCTTCTTTGTCCATAGTAGGTGCTAACTTTATTCCATGTGCTACTGCATGTGAACTTTCTATTGCTGGTATTATTCCTTCTATTCTAGATAAGTACTCAAATGCATCAACAGCTTCTTCATCAGTTATAGCAACATATTCTGCTCTTTTATTATCATGTAACATAGCATGCTCTGGCCCAACACCAGGATAGTCTAAACCTGCTGATATTGAATATACTGGAGCTATTTGACCATATTTATTTTGACAAAAGATTGATTTCATACCATGAAACACACCCTCACTGCCTTTTGTTATTGTTGCAGCGTGCATTTGTGTTTCTACTCCATGCCCTGCTGCTTCACATCCAATAAGCCTTACATCCTTATCTTCAATAAACTCATAGAAAGCACCGATAGCATTGCTACCCCCACCAATACAAGCTATAATCGCTGATGGAAGTTTGTTTTCTGCTTTTAAAATCTGTTCTTTTATCTCTTTACTAATCACCTTTTGAAAATCCCTCACCATTGTAGGGTATGGATGTGGACCCATTACTGAACCAATTACATAAAATGTATCTTCTATACTTCTAGTCCATTCCTTCATAGCCTCATTTACAGCATCTTTTAAAGTTTTCGTTCCACTCGTTACCGAATGAACCTTAGCACCTAAAAGCCTCATACGATATACGTTTAACGCCTGTCTTTTAGTGTCTTCTTCTCCCATATATACTTCACATTCTAATCCCATAAATGTTGCCGCAGTTGCTGTTGCAACCCCATGTTGCCCAGCCCCTGTCTCTGCTATTACTCTTTTCTTTCCCATCTTTTTTGCTAATAACACTTGACCAAGAACGTTATTAATCTTGTGTGATCCTGTATGATTTAAATCTTCTCTCTTTAGATAAATCTTTGCACCACCTAAATCATTAGTCATTTTTTCTGCGTAATAAAGTAAGGAAGGCCTTCCTGCATAAGTTACTAATAACTCATCAAGTTCTTTATTGAATTCTTCATCATTCATATAGTGTTTATATGAATCTTCAAGCTCAATAATAGAATTCATAATTGTTTCTGGTATATATTGCCCTCCATATTGATTAAATCTACCCTTTTTCATCTTTTATACCTCTTCTTTTCTTATTATGTCTATAATTGTTTTTATCTTTTGCTCATCTTTAAAACCATTTATCTCTACACCGCTACTAATATCTACAGAATACGGTTTTACCTTATTTATAATATTGATAACATTATTCTCATTAATACCACCTGCAATAAAGATTTTCTTGTTTGTTATTGGTATCAAACCATGGTCAAATTCTTTACCACTTCCTCCATAAATTCCTTCTTCGTAGCTATCTAGCAGTAAGTAATCAAACAAATGACTATCTTTTATTATAACATCCTTTACAGTTTTAACCCTAACAGCTTTTATTATTTTAACATCTTTATTTATTATTTCCTTTAATTCTTTTATATAGGATATATCTTCATCTCCATGTAACTGTATAATATCAATTGTTTTATTATTAATTAAATCTGCTATGTTTTCGATTTTTTCATTCACAAATACTCCAACTGCCTTTATTCTATCATTAAGATTTTGCTTTAATCTTTGTGCTTGTTTAAAGTTTATTTTTCTTTTACTATCTGCAAATACAAAACCAATATAATCTGGCAAATATTTATTAACTATTTCAATATCTTCTATTCTCTTTAAACCACATATTTTAATTTTAACCATTTTTCAACCGTCCTAGCATCTCCTTTTTATTTGATGCTTTCATAAGAGTTTCACCTATAAGTACTGCATTTACATTAGCATCAATACATCTTTTTATATCTGCTTCATCTCTTATACCACTTTCAGATATATATATTATACCATTAGCTACCATCTTCCGTAGGTTTAAACTATTATTTATATCTACTTCAAATGTCTTAAGATTTCGATTGTTAACTCCTATCATCCTTGCACCTGCTTTAATTGCTCTATTTATCTCTTCTTCATCATGGGCTTCTACTAAAGTTGATAGACCTAATTTATCTGCAATTTCAATAAACCCTTTTAGTTCTTGGTCAGTAAGTATTGAGCATATTAGCAAGATGCAATCAGCACCTATTAGCTTTGATTCATAAATTTGATAAGAATCAATTATAAAATCCTTACGAAGAATCGGAATATTCACTTTGTTCTTTATTTCTTTCAAATAATCGTTATGTCCTAAGAAAAAATCTGGCTCTGTCAAAACTGATATGCAATCTGCACCAGCTTCCTTATATTCCTTAGCAATTTTCACAGGGTTAAAATCTTTAGAAATCACCCCTTTAGATGGAGAGGCTTTCTTAACCTCGCATATAAAGTTAATTCTATCATTTTTTAGTGTTTTTTCAAATATAAAAAACAATTCTTTATTTAATTCTAAACTTTTTATTAATTCATTTATTGGCAAGCTCAGCTTAGCAGTTTTAACTCTTATTTTAGTTTTCTCTACAATCCTATCTAAAATCACTTATTACCTCCTATTGCATTATAAATTAATTATTAGAATTACTTAATTCAATGAATTGTTCTAATTGTTTCATTGCCTTTCCGCTATCTATAACATCCGCTGCTATATCAACTGCTTGTTTTAAAGTTATATCTTCACTTACAATATATATACATGCACCTGCATTCATCAATATAGCATTTCTTTTTGGTCCTTTTTCACCCCTTAGTATATCTAGGGTGATTTGTGCGTTTTCTTTTGGACCTCCACCTTCTAATTCTATTTTATCACATTTTTTAAAACCAAAGTCTTCAGGTTGAATTATCTTTTTACTAATAAGTCCATCTCTAATTACCGCACAAGTAGTTGGTGCACTTAATGATATTTCATCTATTCCATCTTGACCAAATACAACCATACCTCTTCTAACTCCTAAGTTACTTAATACTTGCGCCAAAGGTTCCACTAATGATTCATCATATACACCTAGTAGTTCCATATTGGCTCCTGCCGGATTAGTAAGTGGACCAAGAATATTAAACAATGTTCTTATACCCAAATCCTGCCTTACGGGCGCTACATGTTTCATTGCTGAATGATAGGTCTGTGCAAACATAAAACAAAGTCCTATTTCGTTTAATATTTCTGCACTTCTTTCCGGAGAAACCATTATATTAACTCCTAATTCCTCTAGTAAATCTGCGGCACCACATTTACTTGAAACACTTCTATTACCATGCTTAGCTACCGGAATTCCGGCTGCTGATACTACAATTGATGTTGTAGTAGAAATATTAAATGTATTCGCTTCATCTCCACCTGTTCCAACTATTTCAAGAGCATCCACTTCATGCAAAAGCCTTAGGCAGTGCTTTCTCATTCCTCTTGCACTTGCTGTAATCTCATCTATGGTCTCACCTTTCATCCTTAAAGCTATTAAATAAGCACCTATGCTAATTTGTGTCGCCTTTCCTGTCATTATTTCATCCATGATCTCTTCTGCTACTTCTTGTGATAAGTTTTCACCATTAATTAATTTATATATCGCTTCTTTTATCATTAGATAACCTCCCCTGCTAATTTTACTGCTTCTATAATTGCCGCAGCTTTGTTCTCTGTTTCTTCATATTCATTGGTTGGAATGCTATCCTCAACTATTCCGCAGCCAGATTGAATATAAAGTTTATTATCTTTTTTTACTGCTGTCCTTATTGTTATACATACATCTAAATTTCCTGAAAAGTCTATATATCCTATAGCTCCCCCATATATTCCGCGAGATATAGGCTCTAATTCTTCAATTATCTGAAAAGCTCTAGTCTTAGGACTTCCGGATAAAGTACCTGCTGGAAGCATTGCAGATATTGTGTCACAGGCGTCTTTATCTTTTCTAATTGTAGCAACCACTTCTGAAACTATATGCATAACTTTAGAAAACCTGTGAATCTTTAGATAATTTTCCACTTCAATTGAATCATGTAATGATACTTTACTAAGGTCTTCTTTTGCCAAATCAACCAGCATATTATGTTCTGACAATTCTTTTTTATCTTGTAAAAGTTCTTTTTCTAGGATTAAATCTTCTTTTTCTGTTTGACCCCTGTGTCTTGTTCCTGCAATTGGAAATGTTTGAAGCCTACCATCAACTAACTTAACTAATGTTTCTGGTGATGCTCCTGCTATTTCTATATCACCTGTTTTTAAATAATACATATAGGGAGAAGGATTTGTTGTCCTAAGCACTCTATAAGAATTCAAAAGACTATTATAGTAATCTGCTTCAAATCTACGCGATATTACAACCTGCGATACTTGTTTTTTTGATATATATTCTTTAGCCTTATCAACCATCTCACAAAACTTTTCTTTATCTATATTGCATTTAAATTTTGGTGGTGTTTTTATTTTTTCTTCTAATACTGGGCTGTCTCTTCTTATAAATTCTATAATCTTTTCTATATCATGTATTGCCTTATCATAGCCAAGCTTGCCCTCGGAACTTTTATAATTTGCTATTATAATTATTTTTTGTTTTAAATGATCAAAAGCTATTACTTTATCGTATATCATTAAATCAAAATCATTAAATTCATTTGCTTTTAAATATGTTTCAGGATATTCATATCCCAACATATTATAAGAGAAATATCCAACAAACCCCCCTGTAAAAGGTGGCATTCCCTTGATTGATGGTGCACTGTATTTGTTCAATAACTCTCTAATGACTTCCATAGGATCTTTAATTACTTCCTCTGTTTTATCAATGCTTTTTGTTATTATTTTTCCTTCTTTACATGTTATTTGTAACATTGGATTATATCCAAGAAATGAATATCTTCCCCACCTATCTCCTTGCTCAACACTTTCCAATAAATAAAACCTATTATCTGTCTTAGCAATTTTCCTAAGAAGTGTGATTGGTGTTATGCTATCTGCCATAATTTCTACAGATACTGGAATCATGTTAAATTCCTTTTCAAATTTCTTTAATTCTTCATAATTAATTGATACCATATTAATCCTCCCCAATAAAAAAAGCTCCTGTCCCTTAAAAGGGACAAAAGCTTATAACTTCTGCGATACCACCCAAATTGATGCAATGCACCCACTCTGTTTGTATACTATCATATACACCTCGTTGATAACGGATAAGGTCCCCGTTGACATCTACTCCCTTGCGGTTTCAAGCCTCCCTCTCAAGTCCATTCAATAAAATACTACCTATCACATCTCAGCATCCGTGACTCTCTGTAAGGTTCTTTTCTATCTACTTCTCTTGATCAATGGTTTGTTTTGGAATATTTAATTATTCTAAGTATACTATATAAAATCGCTTTGTCAATATCTATTATTTCTTTATTCCATTTTTTTTATTTCTTTATTCCATTTTCATATTCTACTATAATTTTTCTATCACCAGGATTATTTGCAGCTTCCCCTGAATTATTTATTACATGGGATATTCCTGGATTACCTGTTATCATAACTGAACATATATTATGAACTTTAACTCCATCTCTATCAGGCACTTCCATAGTTGTATTCAAATCTACCACAGCATCCCTATGGAATGAGTATATACCTAGGCCCCAAGCTTCATGTGACGTAACCTCATCTCCTACTTTATATGATGCAAATCCATTTACAGTTCCATTATGGCTCATCCAAGCTTCTTGATTAGGAACATCATAGGGAATTTCACTTTGATAAAAATACATTTTTCCGCCATTCCCATTCCATATAATCTGGTATTCTTGAAAATGTTCTACCATCAATGCATAAATTGTTACATCATCACCATTAATTATAACACCATTTTTAGCTGTGTTTTTATCCCATGCAACCTGTTCACCATGGTCAGCTCTCCACACCCAAAAGTTATCACCTATTACATTATTGCTATTTATTAATATGCAATTAACTACTTTGGCAGGATATGATGCCGCACCACCTACCCTAAAGAATACATCACTAATTAAAATAGGATTTTCCGAATGATTCTTATTACTTTTTTCTTTTCCAACAATCAAAAGGTTCTCAGACTCTATAGCCCCAGCATCAAATAATATACCAGCAATATTTATTCCACCTTCATCAGAAACAACCATACATTCATTACCATTTGTAGCAATTAAAGTCGGATATCCAATTCCCAAAATAATTGTGTTAGGATTCTTAACTTCCAATGCCTTATCAAGTTCATATATACCAGCAGTTAACAATATGTTTTTACCTTCAGACAATGCTATGTTAATTGTATCTGACGAATCAATCTCTGGATTAGTAATATAGAATTCATCTATGCTTATGGTTTCACCTTTTGCTCCATCGCCCCAAGAAATTCCTTTCGCATCCTTTTGTAATTCCGGCACAAAGACACTATATTGATTATTGTCATATATTAAAAAAGGTTTTTCTTTTATAAGTGGAGTTGAATCTACAGTTGTAAATTTTGTTCCAGGCCAAGTTCCTTTAGGTGCCTTTCCATCCTCTAAACCTACAAATACCATATTCCAGTTTTGCCCAGTCCAAGCGTCCCAATCACAATTTCTAGATAACCACTGTTGTTGTGTTCCTGAATCTACATAAGACTCGATTTTACTATCTGATAAAAACCCACCACTCGCCCAACCATGCTGATCATGTAATAATAAGGAACCATTAATATTCATTCTTCTCATAAATGTAGCCTGAGAAACAGCCCATAATGTCTGAGTAGATATATTAATATTCTCTACACCACGCCAAAAATTACAAGTGGCATTGTGATTATCAGGACCACCTAACCACCTAGCATCACATCTTAATTCATTAATCTTAGTATCCGTTGGTAGTATTCCTAATCCTGCTACATGAGTGTAATAACCCACCTTAACTTTAATTGATTCATCATATTCACCAGGCATAAATAAAAAGGCATATCTATCTGGTCCGAATTGATTCTTCTCCTGTTTAATCCAAGCTCTATCTATAATTTGTTGTACTTTTTTCGGATTATCTTCTGGAGAAAAAACATATATATTATCCCCAAAAGGACTTTTAATCTTTAATTCTATATTATTAAGATTTATTTCCTCTTCACCTTTATTTTGTGTATTGTTCATGTCGCTTTTCTCCTTGTCTGCTTCATCTTGTCTTTTTTTAAATATAAAATTAAAAATAA
>DUQJ01000058.1 GCA_012837865.1 Clostridiales bacterium
AACAAGCAACTGGCTACTTCCGCTAGAGTCATCGTATAACATAGTACTCCTAATATCCCACAGCCTAAGATAGGAGCTATCTAAGGCTGCGAGACATCAGGAATACGTGAGACGTTATACTGCATAAACCACTGGGGATTTCTAAAGTATTAGAAGTATCAGTAGTCAGTACATAATGAAATAACTTTGTAAGCGAAGTAGATTACTTAGTAGAATATAGGTTTATTCTATTTTAACAAAGGATGGGTATTGAAAATAGGGAGGTTTGTATATGAAAGTTGTAAAAGGGGATTATATTAAACCAGTAGTAATATTGCATATTATTTGCTTATTATCTATTGTTGGATTTAAATTTTTTACTGATGTTGAAATCAATAATTCTTATTTCATGGGATTCTTACTAATGTCTTTTTTAATGTTAAAAGAATTTAAAAATGATATAGATAGTGAGAGCGTGTTTTCTTGGGCTACGTTTTTAGTTATAGATTTATGCTATGTATTAGTTATGTTTTTTAAATTTGGTAGATTTTTTGTGAGCAACTTATAAGAGATGACAGCATATAAAAATGATGATTTACAACTAATTATATAGATTGAATTATATTCATAAACAACCGTATATATTATTAAAAAATCGTTATGATTTGAGGGTTGTGTGTAAATCATATAATGATTAATTCGAGTTTTTTATGAGCGAGTCGTAATTATTTTTAAATTTACTATGTTTAGAATTTAACTCAGTTTTAAAGGGGGGATTAAGTTTGAAAGAATATTTTGCAATAGGAACAGGAAAATGGAAAATTACAGTAAAGTTTGCCCTAATTATTGGAGTTTGTATTGGTTTGCTTTGTGGCGCCTTGATACTTATAAACGCATAATAGAAGGATGGTACATGTAATCATTCATTATATGAAAACAGAAGGTAATAAATCAAAAGATATTTTATTTACTTTATGTCTATGGGAAGTTCCGTAGTTTATACTGTATAACATAGTACTCCTAATATTCCACAGCCTAAGACAAGAGCTGTCTAAGGCTGTGGAACATCAGGAATACGTGAGACGTTAGTGTAAACCTAGTATGATTTAATTTGCAGGATAAACTTATTAATTATTCTAAAAAAAGGAGGAGAACTATGGATATATCATCACCAAGTTCAATAGGAGGATTAATGGCATTCGTACAATTAGCAAATCTGGCAATACTTTTAGCATTAATTATTTTAAGCATATATGGCCTGGTTTTATTTATAAAATTGGCAAGGAGAGGAATTAAAGCATTAGATATCTACATCGGGAAAAACGAAGAAGATTGAGGGGAACTGACCTAGTATATCTTTGAAAGATACATATGAAGTTAAATCATTTGATTGATAGCAGGAATTTTATATAGAAAGGAACTAAGATGAGAAAAAGATACATGGATTTTATTATTTTTATATTTAGCACCATATCACTTTTGATTTCAATAAAGCTGTTTTGGAATATGGGGGGTTATATTGATGAATATGGGGTATCAGCAGATATCATAAGTGGAGGGAATTTTTGGGCAAGTATGGACTTGTTAAGGGTTATTATATTGGGAGCTTTGTTTATAATTTCTCTGTTGAGATTATTTAAGCAGCAAGACAAATAGATAAAGAGCCAGTAAACTGATTATATAATATATATTAGCTTAAGAAGTGGCGGACAAGTAATAGTGTATTGAAGGGGCTTCCACTAACATAGTACTCCTGCCATTCCACAACCTAAGACAAGAGCTGTCTAAGGTTGCGAAACATCAGGAATACGTGGGACGCTAGAGGACAGACGGATATATTGAGCACCTATATGCAAAAGGGCTGTATCAATACAATAATTGAAAATACTAATATTTATATTATTATGAGTGAATAGATATCCATAGACTGCAAATAATTAATATGGAAGGTAAGAGAATGTTTATTTTTCTGCACCTAATATGTTATAATAAAAATAGATACAAGAAAGAAGGTTGCTAGAAACATGGGTATTTATTTTGATATGAATATATATAATAGAATATTTGACGATCAGTCTCAGCTAAGAATACGTTTTGAATCGATGGCAATCAGTATACTGTTTGAACTTGTTGAAAAAGGGAATTATATATTAGCATGGTCTTTTATTTTGGAATATGAAAACAATAGAAATCCCTTTGTAGATAGAAGGCTTCATATTAAATCTGTTGCTACTCTATGTAAAGAAATAATCTAACCTAATAATACAATTAGATCCATAGCAAACGAGATAGTTGAACAATCTAACACCCAAAATAAAGACGCACTACACTTAGCATCTGCTGTATATAATAATTGTAGCTACTTTATTACTTGCGATGATAAGTTTATTAAAACAGTAAGAAGAAATAGGGATGTTTTGAAAAATGTAATAGGAGAAATTAAATTATATAACCCTATCGGTTTTCTGAGGAAGGAGATGGACATTGATGTTATCGAATGAGAAATTAAGATTTACTGACAAAGAAATAATAGAAAAAGGTTCTAGAATATTAATTAAAGAATTAGGTTATTCTGGGTTCTTAAGATTTATCCGCCAAACTGAGAGTAGTAGCAAGGAAGATTATTTGAAAACAAGTGAAGAAATCTTTGAAGAAATGTCCGTAGATGATATATATGAAGAAGCACAAGAACATTGGAAAAACAAAAAATAAAAACATAAAATTAGAATCATGACAGAGGAGATTACAATCGGTAAAATTGATTGAAATCTCTTTTTTGTTAATAATCATTTTTGCGAATATTATGTACAAACATATGAAAGATTAATGGAAGACAAACATGGTTTGCGGGGAATATCCATCCTCTAACATAGTACTCCTAATATCCCGCAACCTAAGATAAGAG